>NZ_JABXWS010000091.1:0-115342 GCF_015594425.1 Novosphingobium sp. HR1a | reverse complement strand
GCTGGCCGTGAACCGCCTTGCGACGACGAGAGCAGCGAGGAAGTGATCGGGGCGATTGTCAGGGCGCGACCCGGCAGGTAGGCTCGTCGCCTCGAACAGCAGTAGAGGTCGCGCCGGATTGTTTCCTTCCAAGCCCATCGTTCCGACCGTTGCTCCACATGACGCTTGAAGCACAGGCGAGAGCAGCGTTGCGACAGGGGGACCTGAAGGGCGCGGCGTCGGCGGCGGGTGCGCTGGCGCAGGCGAGGCCGGACCAACCGGCGGGTTTTTTCCTGCTTGGCGTGGCGGCGGCAGAAGCGGGGCAGATCGCGCGTGCGGTGCCCCTGCTCGAAGCGGCGGTCGCGCGCGGGCCGGAGCCGGAGCATCTTGCCCAACTGGCCAAGCTGCTCATCCTGCTGCGGCGCGACGGGGAGGCGGCAGACGCGGCGCGGGAGGCGATGGCGCTGTCGCCGATGGATGCGCGCACTTTCGACACCATCGGGTGCGTACTGGCGCGCCTCGGCGATCACGAAGCCTCGCTCGCGCCGTTCGCTGCCGCAGTGGCAGCCGAGCCGGACGACCTCGAATATCGCTACAACCTTGCGGCCGCCAGCGGCTTTACCGGCCGTCTCAATGAGGCAAGCGCTCACTACGAGACGATCCTTGCCGCTGACCCGGTCAATGCGCGGGCGCATTACGCCCTTGCCATCCTGTCACGGCAGACCGCGCAGGCCAATCACGTCCCCCGGCTGAACGCGGCGCTGGCGGCGGTACGTGAGCCGGACGCTGCGCTGCGCATTCGCTATGCGCTGGCCAAGGAGCACGAAGATATCGGTAACTCCGCCGATGCGTTCCGCCACCTGTCGGCCGCCAACGACGCGCACAAGCGCAGCATCGGCTACGATTTCGCGCAGGATGCCGAGATATTCGACGCAATCGAAACCGTGTTCGAAAAGGGCTCGCCGGTAAGAAGTGAAGGGCGGCGCGGCGCCGCTCCCATATTCGTGGTCGGCATGCCGCGCACCGGAACCACGCTCGTCGATCGCATCCTGTCCTCTCATCGCGACGTCGAGGCGGCCGGTGAATTGCAGGCGATGCCGCTGGCGGTGAAGCTGCTGGCAGGTACTCCATCGCGCCGCGTCATCGACGGCGAAACCGTTGCGGCGAGCGTCGCTGTCGATGCTGGGGAACTGGCCGCCGCCTACCTTGAGCGTGCGGCCCATCACGTGGCGGCGCAGAAGCCGCGCTTCACCGACAAACTGCCTGCCAATTTCCTGTACATCGGGCACATTGCGCGCGCCTTGCCCGATGCCCGGATCGTCTGTCTGCGTCGTAATCCGATGGACACGATCTGGAGCAATTACAAAAATCTGTTCGGAAGCCAGTCGCCTTACTACGCCTATTCCTACGATCTGATGGATACCGCACGCTACTATGCGCGCTTCGACCGGTTGATGAAGTTATGGCAAAGCCTCTGGCCGGACCGCGTGTTGCAATTGTCCTATGAGGCGCTCGTCGCCGATCAGGAGGGCGAGACGCGGCGAATGCTTGCTCATTGCGGACTGGAGTGGGACGAGGCCTGCCTCGCCTTCCACGAGAACCGCGCCGCCGTTGCCACGCCGAGCGCGGCGCAGGTTCGGCGGCCGATCAACGCAGATGCCGTCGAGCGCTGGCGTGCGCATGAAGCGGCACTCGCGCCAGCGCGGGCATGGCTGCAGACGCAGGGTATCGACGCCTGAGCCCATCGCTCCTCACCGCGAGCGCGGCGAGATAAGCCATGCCAGTCGCAGTGACAGCCGGCATAGGGGTCAGGAAAGCAACCTCGGCACCGACATGGTGCGGATGGAGAAGCGGGCGTCGGGATGCTCCACCCCGTCGCGGTGCGCGGCACGGTGCTGGACGACGCCGTTCTTGCCGAAACCCTGGACCACCGGCCGATCGGTCTTGCTCGACAGCCAGAGGCGTAGAAGGTGGCGCTTGCGCTGCGGTTCGGGCCAGTCGAAGAACTCGGTGCGCGAGTGGAGCGCGGCATAGTTCGACAGCCACTGGATGTCGCCGGGACGAAAATCCATCGCGATCGCCATGCCGGGCTCGTACGTGATTTCGTCGAAAAGGCGCAGGACTTCCAACTGATCCTCGGTCAGCTTCGGCACGCCGGGGTACTCCTGCGCCGTCACGATATAGAGCGAACCGGCATACATCGAGAAAACCCCGTCCTCCACACTCACCACCGGCGAGGTGTAGGTATCGGCGGGCGCTTCCGCGTCCTGGCGCCTCCAGTCCCAGTGGAACGGCTCGAGCAGCAGGTGAGCAAGGTCCGGTCGGCGGCGCAGGATCTCGTTGTAGATCTCCGCGCCTGAGACCAGGCACGACAGCCCGCCTTCGCGCGCGCCGCGCAAACACATCAGCGCGACGATGTCGGAACTGTCGGAATGATAGACCAGCTTGTCGCGCACCTTGGAGGACTTCGCAGTGGGATCGTCCATCGTCTTGTCGCTGGTGGCGTAGACGTGGTCGAGCAGGTCGCCCATCTCGTTCTGGCGGATCGGATCGCCCATGTGCAGGCCTAGCACGTAGTAGATCGCACTCGACAGCGCATCGGAATAGAGGTCCGAACGCAGCCCGCGCACCAGCACGAAGCCGCGCCCGAAATCGACGTCCTCTCGCCACGCCTTCACCGCATCGGCGCAAGCGACCAGCGGATAGTCTTCCGCCTGGACGAAACGCAGGTCAGGGTCGTCCTCGAGGAAGCGGTTTCCCAGCGTTTCCAGTTCGGCGAGCTGGTCCGCGTCGAGTTCGTAGACCCAGTCCTGGCCCTCCATCAGACGATCCCCGCGCCATGCGGCGGCGGTCAGGACGGGGCCGAGGGCGGAGGATGGAATTTCGGCGACGGTCATAACGGCATGTCTCCTGTGGCGCGTGGCGGCACTCTAGGCATGCTGACATCGCATTGTCTTGATGCTGGACGCACGCGAACGTGCACGAAAGTTCACCATGCATAGCCGCTGGAATTGATTTCTGTGCACTGACTTGGCTTGAAAAGCCGCACATGTGGCGGTTTTACGTTGACCGCATGATTTTTTGTATACTAAAATACTGTCGTAACTGTGTCGATTCGACGGTTCATCGGGAGCTTGCGCAATGGCGGCGAATGCTGCGCTGGAAGACAATTACGCCGTGGCGTTTGGCGGAAAGGCCGGCTTCGGGCGCTTCCCGGCGCTGGTTCTGATCGATTTCGTCGAAGCCTACTTCGCGCCAGACAGTCCGCTTTACGCTGGAGTCGAGGACGCATTGACATCGGCGCTGCGCGTGCGTGAAGCCGCGCGGGCAGCGGGCGTGCCTGTGATCCTGACCAACGTGACGTACCACCCCGGCGGTATCGACGGTGGCCGCTTCTTCGAGAAGGTCCCGGCGCTCGAGGCTTTCATCGCCGGCAACCCGATGGGCGCATGGCCCAAGGGGCTGGAACCGCAAGCGGACGAGATCGTGCTGACCAAGCAGTACCCCAGCGCCTTCTTCGGAACTTCGCTTGCCGCGACGCTGACCGCGCGGGGCATCGACCAGGTGATCCTCGGCGGCCTGTCCACCAGCGGCTGCGTGCGCGCGACTTGCGTGGATGCCATGTCGCACGGCTTCCGCACCGCTGTCGTCGCCGACGCCTGCGGCGATCGCCATCCCGAGCCGCACAAGGCCAACCTCTTCGACATGAACGCGAAATATGCAGACGTCGTCTCGGAAGAGGCGATCATCACCTATCTGTCCGAACTGGAGACCATTCGATGACCGCGATCGAGATCGTCGAAGTTGCCCCGCGCGACGGCTTGCAGAACGAGAAAGTCCTCGTCTCGCTGGAAGACAAGGCCGAACTGATCCGCCGCCTGATCGACTGCGGCGCCCGCCGGATCGAGGTCGGCAGCTTCGTGAACCCCAAGAAGGTGCCGCAGATGGCGGGCACTGACGAACTCCTCGCCATGCTGCCGCGCCGGGGCGACCTGACGTACGTGGGCCTCGTCATGAACATGCGCGGGCTGGAGCGCGGTCTCGCCGCCGGTATCGACGAAGCGGGCGCGGTCTGCGTCTCGACCGACGGTTTCGCGATGCGCAACCAGGGCCAGACCAGCGACGAATCCATCGGTGTCGCGTCCGAAATCGTGCTCGCCGCCAAGGCAGCGGGCAAGAGCGGTCAGGTGACCATCGGCGCCGCGTTCGGCTGCCCCTTCGAAGGCGAAGTGCCCGCCGAACGCGTCGTCGCCATGGCCCGCAAGCTCGCCGAAGTGGCCCCGCGCGAGATTGCGCTGGCCGACACCATCGGCGTCGCCGTGCCCGCCCAGGTATCGCGCCTTGTAACCCAGGTGCGCGAGGCGATCGGCGGCATTCCCGTCCGCGTCCACCTCCACAACACGCGCAACACCGGCATCGCCAATGCCTGGGCCGCGATCGAGGCGGGGGCGACCACGCTCGACGCCGCGCTCGGCGGGATCGGCGGCTGCCCCTTCGCGCCGAACGCCACCGGCAACATCGCCACCGAGGACCTGCTCTACATGCTGGATCGCTCGGACGTGGCGACCGGCTACGACCTTGCCGCCGCGATCGGCCACGCCAAGTGGCTGGAAACTGTCATGAACAAGCCCCTTCCCGCAATGGTGAGCCGTGCCGGCTCGTTCCCGCAGACCATCGAACAGAAAGCCTGACCGCCATGGACACCCCTAACACCGGCGCCTTGACCGACATCCGCGTGGTCGAACTCGGCCAGCTCATCGCCGGGCCGTTCTGCGGCCAGTTGCTGGGCGACATGGGCGCCGAAGTCATCAAGGTCGAACCGCCGCAGATCGACGGGAAAGGCGGCGGCGACCCCATGCGCAACTGGGGCCACGGCGACGCCAAGCTGTGGTGGGAAGTGGTCGCGCGCAACAAGAAGTCGGTCAGCGCCAACTTGCGCGTGCCCCAAGGTCAGGAGATCGTGCGCAAGCTCGTCGCCCATGCCGACATCCTGATCGAGAACTTCAAGCCCGGCACCATGGAAAAGTGGGGCCTCGGCCCGGACGTGCTGCATGAGATCAACCCGCGCCTGATCATCGTGCGCGTTTCGGGCTACGGCCAGACCGGGCCTTATTCCTCGCGCGCGGGCTTCGGCGGCATCGGCGAGGCCATGGGCGGATGGCGCTACATCGTCGGCGATCCCGACCGCGCGCCGAGCCGCATGGGCGTCTCCATCGGTGACAGCCTTGCCGCGACTTACGGCTGCATGGGCGCGCTGGCCGCGCTCCACGCCCGCGAGCGCACCGGCAAGGGCCAGGTGGTGGACAGCGCACTCTACGAGGCGGTGCTGCAGGTCATGGAAAGCCTGGTGCCCGAGTACATGGTTTCCGACCATGTCCGCAAGCGTACCGGCTCGATCCTTGAAGGTATCGCGCCGTCGAACGTCTATCCCACCAGCGACGGCGAGTACCTGATCGGCGCCAATCAGGACGCGATCTTCAAGCGGCTCTGCCAGGCCATGGGCCGCCCCGAAATCGGCACCGATGAGCGCTATGCGACCCACGTGGCACGCGGCGAGCGCCAGACCGAGCTGGACGATCTCATCGCCGAGTGGACGCGCACGCTGACGGTGGACGAACTGGAGGAGAAGATGATCGAATTCTCGATCCCCGCCGGCAAGATCTACCGGGCGCCGGAGATGCTATCCGACCCGCACTTCGCCGCGCGCGAGGCGCTGATCGACGTCGAGCATCCGCAGTGGGGTTCGTTCAAGATGCAGAACGCCTTCCCCAAGCTGTCGGCGACGCCGTCTTCCGTGCGCCGCCGCGCTCCGCTGGAAATCGGGCAGGACAATGCCGAAATCTACGGCGACCTGCTGGGCATGAGCGAGGACGAAATCGCGGCGCTGAAGGCCGGCGCGGCGATCTGATCACTATCCTCCCCGTTCCGCAGGAATGGGGAGGGAGACCGCCCGCGCAGCGGGTGGTGGAGGGGGATAACCCCTCCGGCAGCCCTGCAGGCTGCCACCTCCCCATCGCTGCGCGACAGGGAGGATAAGGGGGCAATCACCCCTCCGCAGGCTCCAGCCTGGCGTGAAGCGCGCGGCGGATATGCGCCGTCATCAGCGCTTCGGCCCAATCGGGATCGCGCTGGCCGAGTGCGGTGGTGATCTCGACGTGCTCGCGGTAGCTGCGCAGGAGTTGCTCGCGGCTGTAGGCACGCACCGTCTGCTGGACGACCGGCTGCAGCACCAGCTTGCCGAGCAGCGCGGCGAGGCGGTCGGAGGCCGCCGTCTCCAGGATCAGCGCGTGAAAGCGGGCATTGGCGGCAAGGTAGGCAGGCAGGTCGAAATCGAGCGCCTCGATCACCGTACGCATGGCCTCGTTCGCGGCGTTCAGACCAGCGATGACGCTTGTGTTTGCCCGGCTGGCGGCACGGCGGACGGCGTAGGCTTCAAGCATGCCGCGAAGGACGAAGACCTCCTCGAGATCGTCGTTGTTCCATTCGGCCACGAAGGAGCGCTGGCTGTCGGTGCGGCGCACGAAAAGCTCGGCCTCAAGTTGTCGGATCGCGGCGCGGACGGGGGTGCGCGAGACGCCGCAGAGCGCCGCCAGCTCCTCTTCCTTGAGCTGCGTGCCGGGGGGGAGTTCGCCCGAGAGAATGCGGCTGCGCAACTCTTCATAAGCCTGATCGCTGGCTTTCGACACCTCGAACCTTCCTGCATTCGGCGGCACCCAGAGGGGGGCTAACGGCACCCAAAGGGGGGCATGGCGCAACCGGGCAGTCCGGAAAGGACCGCTTCAAAGCGCCATGCCCCCCTTGCAATGATACGCCAGCCGGGCCGTGCGTGAAAGCTCTTTGTATACTAAACTACCAGCGCCCTCCCAGCGCGCGGAACAGATCGACTTGCGCGAAGGCCACCTCGCGTTTTGCGGCTGCGGAATCCGCTTCGGCGCTGGCAAGGGTGCGCTGGGCGTCGAGGACATTGAGGGCATCGATCTGACCCCGGCTCTGGCGGGCGAGGCTGACGTTGGCTGCGCGGTTCGCCGCATCGCGCGAGGCGGCGAGGCGTTGCTGCCGGAGCAGGGCGTTGCGGTAGGCGGACAATGCGGTTTCCGTTTCGCCCAGCGCCGTCAGCACGGTGCCGTCGAAGGTGGCGAGATCGGCCTTGGCGTCGGCCTTGCTTTCGTTGATGCGGGCGCGGATCGCTTCCTGGTTGGGGAAGGCCCACGAAATCAGTGGGCCCAGCAGCCAGCGCAGCGGGCCGCCGCCGAACACGTCGGTCGCGCCGACCGTCGTGGTGCCGATCGAGCCGCCCAGCGTGATGCGCGGGTAGAGGTCCGCCGTCGCCACGCCGATGCGCGCGGTGTCGGCGGCAAGGCGGCGCTCGGCGGCCTTCACGTCGGGGCGGCGGGCGAGGAGCGTGGCGCCGTCACCGACCGGGATGGGGGTGGCGACATTGGGGGTGGTGTCGCGGGCGATGACGCTGTCGGGCAGGTCCTGCGGGGTGCGGCCGGTCAGCACGGCGATGCGGAACAGGGCGGCGTCGCGGCGGGCCTGCAAGGTCGGGATGGCGGCCGCCTGTGCCTCGCGCAGTTGGGTGACGCGGATGACGTCGAGCTTCTGGTTGAGGCCGCGTTCGAAGCGGGCGTTGGTGATGCGTTCCGAGCGGGCGAGCAGGTCCACGGTGCGCTGGGCGACGTCGATCTGTTCGTTGGCGCTGGTGGCATCGACATAGGCGCGCACGGTATCGGCGACCACGGTGACGCGCACCGCGTCGGCGTCCTCCTGCGCGGCGGCGAGGTCCGCGCGCGAGGCTTCGATACCGCGCTTGACGCGGCCGAACAAGTCCACCTCGTAGTTCACCGAGAGCCCGCCATCGACGCGGCGGCCTTCGCGGTCGTAGCCGGGGAGCACCTGGCTTTCCGACACGCGGCCGTACGTGCCGGTGGCGCTGAGGTCGGTGGAGGGCAGGCGGTCGGCGCGCGATCCGCGCAAGGTGGCGCGGGCCTTCTCGATGCGGGCGACGGCGACGCGGATGTCGGTGTTGGCGGCGAGCGCGTCGGTGACGAGGGCATTGAGCGCCGGGTCGTTGTAGAGCTTCCACCAGGTGTCGTCGGGCGCGGCAGTGGTGACGTCCGCGCTCTGCACGCCGACGAATGGGGCCTCGGCCGAAGCGGGCGGGGTGGGGGCCACATGGTCCGGCCCGACGGCGCAGGCGGAAAGGGCGGTGGCGGCGAGGAGGGCCGCTAAAGTCTGCTTCATCATCGGATATGTCCTGTGTCGATGAAATCGTGAGGTGGGCGCCGGGGCTTCGACAAGCTCAGCCTGAGCGGGTTGGGGGGATTCCGCGAAGCCTTAGGCGAGGGGATTGGGATAAGCCCAACCCCGCTCACCCTGAGCTTGTCGAAGGGCCTCAGCGCCGCCCTTGCGTTACTCAGCCGGAACCGCGTGGAGGTCCGCATGGTGCGGGCGGGGACGGCGGCGCAACTTTTCCGCCAGACCCCGGCACACCACGTAGAACGTGGGCGTGAATAGCAGGCCGAAGCCGGTAACGCCGGTCATGCCGAAGAACACCGCCGTGCCCAGCGCCTGCCGCAGTTCGGCACCGGCGCCCTGCGCGATCACCAGCGGGACTGCGCCCAGGATGAACGCGAAGCTGGTCATCAGGATCGGACGCAGGCGGGTCTGCGCGGCGTAGACGGCCGCCTCGACGATGCCCATGCCCTGTTCCTCTTCGGCCTGCTTGGCGAATTCGACCACGAGGATCGCGTTCTTGGCCGCCAGCGCGATCAGCACGACGAGGCCGATCTGGGTGAGGATGTTGTTGTCCATGCCCCGCAGGTTCACGCCCGCCATGGCCGCGAAGAGGCACATCGGTACGATCAGCACGATCGCCAGCGGCAGAGTCAGGCTTTCATACTGCGCGGCCAGCACGAGGAAGACGAAGACCACGGCCATGCCGAAGACGATCGCCGCCGTGTTGCCCGCCGTCACCTGCTGGTAGGCGATGCCGGTCCACTCGAAGCTGTAGCCCGAAGGGAGCGTCTCGTTCGCGACCTTCTCCATGGTGGAGAGGGCTTGTCCGGTCGAGAAGCCCGGCGCCACGCTGCCGTCGACTTCCACGGCGGGGTGCAGGTTGTAGCGCACCACGCGGTAGGGGCCGGTCTTGTCCTGGAAGGTGGCGACCGAACCGATCGGCACCATCGCGCCGGAGTTCGAGCGGGTCTTCAGGTTGGCAAGGTCGGCGATCGAGCCGCGGCTGCCCTGATCCGCCTGCGCGGTGACGCGGAAGGTGCGGCCGAGCAGGTTGAAGTCGTTCACGTAAGCCGAGCCGAGGTAGACCTGCAGCGTCTCGAACACGCGCTCGGGCGGGATGCCGAGCATGTCGGCCTTGCGGCGGTCGATGTCGGTGAAGACGCGCGGGGTGTCCTGGTTGAACAGGGTGTAGACCTGGCTCAAGTCCTTCTGCTGGTTGGCCTTGCCGATCACGCCGCCCGCCGCCTTGGCGAGTTCGGTGTAGCCGCGACCTTCGTTGTCCTCCACGATCATGCGGTAGCCGCCCGGGGGGACGATGCCGTTGATGGTCGGCGGCGGAATGACGAGGACCATGGCCTTGTCGTAGCCCTTGAGCGCTTCCTGCGCCTGCGCCATGATTTCCGCGCCGGTCACGCCTAGTTCCTTGCGCTCCTCGAAGCTCTTGAACGGGAAGTAGATCGCGGCCGAATCCGGCGATGCGGTGCGCGAGGGGCCGTGGAAGCCGGCGAACATCACCGCGCCGCGAATGCCCTTGATCGGCAGGAGACGCTTGGCGATGTCCTTGGTCACTTCATCCGTCCGCTCCAGCGAGGAGCCCGAGGGCAGGAACGCGGCGGCAAGGAAGTAGCCCTGGTCCTGCTGCGGGATGAAGCCGGTCGGCGTCGCCCAGAACAGGCCCACGGTTCCGGCGATGAGGGCGGCATAGGTCGCCATCATGCGCGTGGGGGCCTTGACCAGACGCAGGGTGAGGCGCGCGTAGCTGGCGCTCATGCGGTCGAAGCCGTGGTTGAACTTGTCCGCACCCGACTGGAGCGCGCGGCGCCAGCGCGGGGCTGCGGGTCCGACCCGCTCCTTGTGCTTGAGCAGCAGCGCGGCCATCGCGGGCGAGAGCGTCAGCGAGAGCACCAGCGAGATGACCGTGGCGGTCGAGATCGTCACTGCGAACTGCTTGTAGAACTGGCCCGAGATGCCGGTGATGAACAGCGTCGGCACGAACACCGCGCAGAGCACCAGTACGATCGCGACCAGCGCGCCGGACACTTCGTCCATCGAGCGGCGGGCGGCTTCGAGCGGGGTCAGCCCCTCCTCGATGTAGCGCTCCACGTTCTCGACCACGACGATCGCGTCGTCGACGACGATGCCGATGGCGAGCACGAGGCCGAACAGCGAGAGGTTGTTGAGCGAATAGCCCACCGCCATCAGCATGATCGCGGTGCCGACCAGCGAGACCGGGATCGCGAGGATCGGAATGATCGCCGCGCGCCAGTTCTGCAGGAACACGAGGATGACGAGGACGACGAGGATCACCGCCTCGAACAGCGTGTGGTACACCGCGTCGATCGACTGGCCGATGAACTCGGTGGGGTTGTAGATCACCGAGTATTCAAGCCCCTTGGGGAACTTGGCCTGCATGGCGTCCATCTCGGAACGCACCAGCTTGGCGGTTTCGAGCGCGTTGGAGCCGGGGCGCTGCATCACCGCCATGACGACGGTAGGGTTGCCCGAAAGGTATGTGTTGGTGGTGTAGTCCTGCGCGCCCAGTTCCACGCGGGCGACGTCGCGCACGCGGACCTGATGGCCGTCCGCATCGGTGCGCACAATGAT
This sequence comes from Novosphingobium sp. HR1a, assembly GCF_015594425.1. NCBI lineage: Bacteria > Pseudomonadati > Pseudomonadota > Alphaproteobacteria > Sphingomonadales > Sphingomonadaceae > Novosphingobium > Novosphingobium sp. HR1a. Next base: position 104,521 of record NZ_JABXWS010000091.1, on the reverse strand, counting down.
GTCGGCGAACTGCTGCGGCTCGGTCAGGCGGCCCTGTGCCTCGACGCCGATCTGGTAGGCGTTGCCCTTGTCGAACGGGGGCGCACCGATGGCACCCGCCGAAATCTGCACGTTCTGCGCGCGCAGGGCGGCGACGATCTCGCCTGCCGTCAGGTTGAGCTGCGCGGCGCGGCCCGGATCGATCCAGATGCGCATGCCGTAATCGCGAGCGCCGAAAGTCTGGACGTCGCCCACGCCGTCGAGACGGGCGAGGCGGTCCTTCACTTGCGTCAGCGCATAATTGGAGATGTAGTCGCGGTCGTACGTGCCGTCGGGCGACTGCAGGTTGACCACCATCAGGAAGTCCGGGCTGGCCTTCTTGGTGACCACGCCCATCGAGCGCACCGCGTCGGGAAGACGCGGCTCGGCGATGGCGACGCGGTTCTGCACCAGCACCTGCGCGGCGTCGAGGTCGGTGCCGATCTTGAAGGTGACGGTGATCGTCACCTTGCCGTCGCCGGTCGACTGCGAGTCCATGTAGAGCATGTTGTCGACGCCGTTGATCTCCTGCTCGATCGGAGCGGCGACGGTGTCGGCGACGGTCTCGGCCGACGCGCCGGGATACTGCGCGTTGACCGTGACGGTGGGGGGGACGATGTCCGGGTACTGGCTCACCGGCAGGCCGATGAACGCGATGGCGCCGACGATGGTGATGATCACCGCGACGACGCCCGCGAAGATCGGACGGTCGATGAAGAAGCGGGAAAGTCGCATTGGGAGTGCCCCTGATGGGCGCGCGTCAGTCCGGGCTGCGGGCGGTGTGCCTGCAACTTGGGAAGCCGGGCGCGCCGGTTGGCGCGAAAGTCGGGTAAGCGGAGCCCCGGCGCCCTTTGCTGGGGACGCATGGGTTCCGCGCAAAAACTCCCGTCATCCCCGCGAAGGCGGGGACCCATCTGATGCCCGTTCGACAGGCACCGGCAGGAGATGGGTTCCCGCCTTCGCGGGAATGACGGGTCTGTTACTGTGCAGTCATCAGTTGAACGTCGCCTGCGCCGCCGCCGGCTCGGCCGGCGCCGGAGCGCTTTCGACCTTGCCGCGCTCGATCCGGCCCACCTTGGTAGTCACCTTGGTGCCCGGGATCGCCGCCTGGTAGTTGGAAACGATCACCGAATCGCCCGCATCCAGCCCGGAGCGGATCACGCGCAGGTCGTCCACCAGCGGCCCGACCTCGACCGGCTTGGCGGCGACGGTGCCGTCCTTGCCAACGACCATCACCACCTTGCGGGTCTGGTCCGAACGCACGGCGGCGTCGGGAACCAGCGTCGCCTTGACGGTTCCGCCATTGGCGAGGCGCATGTTGCCGAACATGCCCGGCGTCAGGAAGCCGTCCTTGTTGTCGAGGCTGGCGCGGATGCGGATGGTGCCGGAGCTGGGGTTCAACCCGTTGTCGGTGAAGTCCAGCTTGCCCTTCCAGCGATAGGCGGCTTCGTCCTGAAGACGCACCTCCACGTCGGAAGTGGCGCCCTTGGCCTTGTCGCGCTGCGCCTTGAGGAACAGCGATTCAGAGGCGTCGAAGGTGAAGTAGATCGGGCTGACGGCGTTGATCGTGGTCAGCAGCGTGGCGTTCGCCCCGGCATCGCCCGAGACGAGGTTGCCCGCGTCCACCCGGCGATCCGACACGCGGCCCGAGATCGGCGCGCGCACGGTGGCGAATTCCACATCGAGGCTGCGCGAACGCACCCGCGCCTGAGCCGCCGCAAGAGCAGCCTCGGCGGCACGGACGCGCGAGCGCAGGTTGTCGACTTCGCTGGCGGCCATCGCCTCGTCCCCGGTCAGACCGGCGACGCGGGCATAGTCCGAACGGGCGAGCGCGAGGGTGGCGCTGGCCGAAGCCGCATCCGCCCGCGCTTCGGCGAGCGAGGCGGCGTAAGGGCGCGGATCGACCACGAACAGCGCCTGTCCGGCCTGCACGTAGTCACCGTCCCTGAACAGCACCTGGGTAATGGCGCCCGAGACGCGCGGACGCACTTCGACCGTCTTGCTGGGGGCGAAGCGGCCGACATAGTCGTCCCACTCGGTGACGTCCTTCACCAGCGGATGGGCCACCTGCACCAGTGCGGGCGGGGGTAGGGCAGCGGCGGGTTCGGTGCCGCCGATGAACTTCCAGCCAAGCCCGGCGACCGCGACGAGCGCCAGCGCGCCGATGGCGATCTGGGCACGTCGTGATCCGGTGCGCTGCTCGGTGGTCTGTTCGCCGGAAGCGTATTCGGAGGGGATTTCGAGTTTGGTCGCGACTGTCACGCGGCGATGCTCCGGAAGGGGGCGCGGGTGCGCCCGATGGTGTCGATGACGGCGCCGATCTTGGCCTCGGACCAGCCTGCTGCGCGGGCTTCCTTCAGCGCCGAGACCGGCAGGGTGTAACCATGGTGCCAGGCGCGCACGGCCAGACGGCGCAGCGCTTCGAGGCGTTCGTTCGCCAGCGTGGGCGAAGGCGGCGTGGGGCCAAGGACGAAGCGCAGGAACCAGCCGCGCTTGCGCGCCGGTTTCAGCGACTGCATCCCGTCGGTCCGCGCAAGAGCGAGGATGCGCCGCTCGGTAAGGGTCAGCGTCTCGCTGGCGGTGTTGGCCGAAGGGGCCAGCGAGATGGGCAGCGCCTGCAGCGCTGCATCGGAGAAGTCGATGAAGGCCATATCCGTGCTCCTGCGTAAGTAGGGCGAGTTCAGGTGTGCCCCGGCACGCACCCCGGGACAGGGGGGAAGGGTGCGCGCCGGAGCGGCTTCCGGCTTGGGGCAGCCGGAAGGGTGCGGGTAAGGCTCTCCCGTCGCCGGACACGCGAATGTCCAGTCGTCGGCACGAGCCGGATGTGTGTCATCGAGCCGCTTCCCGGGAGGGAGTGCAGCTGTCAGGCGGCCGGTCGGGACCGGTCGGTGATGGGAATACCCGAGGCCGGGGGGAGGCGATTCGGGCGGTTCGTTTCTATACCAAGCGGTATATATTCAGGTCCGGGTCACGTCAAGCAGGTTTCTGTACCGACCGGTAAATTAGGACTCTGAAGAGGGTTTCAAGAGGCTGAACGCCCGTTGAACGAATTTTTTCCGCAAGTGCGAAGGCCCACCGCGCTGCGACTACGCCCTGCGGGCCAAGTCTCGCGACCCTCCCGCATGCGGGAGGGTGAAATGGTGCGCTATACTTCTCCCCTCCCGCTTGCGGGAGGGGTTGGGTTGGTTCAGCGCCCCGGCCACATCGCCAGGAACGTATCCGCAGTACCCTGCAGCTCTTCCGGCCCGGCGCCGCCCTGTGCCTTGACCGAAAGGCCCTGCAGCACCGTGGTTAGGCAGCCCGCGAGCTTGGCGGGGCAGACGCTGTCGGGCAGGTCGCCCTCATCGCGAGCCTGTTCGAAGCGCTTGATGACGGCGGCTTCCGAAGAGGCGCGGCGCTTGATCACGTCGGCGCGGATCGAGTCCGCCTCAGGCGTGCAGGCCACGGTGCTGATCACGCCGAGGCAGCCGTGAGGGTCCTTCTCGCCGCAATGAGTCGCCAGTGCGCCGGTCAGCAGCCGCTCGGCCACGCCGCGCGCGGTCGGCGCTTCGAGCGCCTTCCCCATGTAGGCCAGCTTGTCGCGCTCGTAGAGGTCGAGCGTCTTCTTGAAGAGCGCTTCCTTGTTGCCGAAGCAGGCATAGAGGCTGGGCTTGGTGATGCCCATGGCCTCGGTCAGCTCCGCCATCGAGGCGCCTTCGTAGCCGCGCGTCCAGAACACCCGAAGCGCGGCTGCAAGAGCCTCGTCGGGGTCGAATTCGCGGGGACGGCCCCGGGCGGCTGGGGGCACCGCAGTTGGTGCTGAGCATTTCATACCGGGCGGTATATAGGTTGGGGGTCGGGCAGAGTCCAGTGTGACGGGACTGTCATTTTGGGTAGCCTTCAAGGTCATGGTTGAAGGCGCGGTAACCGATAAAAGCTGTCGTCACCCTGAATTCCATGCGCCGGGATGCCGGGGCAAGTTCGTGTGCTGCATAACCTCAGTCATTCCCGCGAAGGCGGGAACTCATCTCCTGACGCTTCATGTCGCACCGTCATCAGTTGGGTCCCCGCCTTCGCGGGGATGACTGAAATGGTTTGGCTTCAATACGTTCCACTCACCCCGGAAGCATTGTGCCCGTATCGATGAACCGCTGGTGCCACGACAGCGCCTCGCTCGGCAGCGACGGCGCGTGTCGGCCATAGCTGCCGTGGTAGGCGCGGTCGTAATAGTCGCGCAGCGCGTCGCGGTACATCGGGTGCGCGCAGTTCTCGATCACCAGCGCGGCGCGCTTGCGCGGGGTCAGGCCGCGCATGTCGGCAAGGCCCTGCTCGGTGACCAGCACCGCCACGTCCTGCATGATGTGATCGACATGCGCCGCCTGCGGCACGATCGCGGAAATCGCGCCGCCCTTCGCCGTGGAGGGCGTCATGAAGATCGAGACATAGGCATTGCGCGCGAAGTCGCCCGAGCCGCCGATGCCGTTCTGGATACGGCTGCCCATCACGCACGTCGAATTGACGTTGCCGTAGATGTCCGCCTCGATCAGCCCGTTCATTGCGATGCAGCCGAGGCGCCGGATCAGTTCGGGGTGGTTGGAGATTTCTTGCGGGCGCAGGATCATCCGGCTGGCATAGCGCGCCATCTCGGCATTGATCCGCTCGGCCGCCTCGGGGCTGAGCGAGAACGCCGTGGCGGAGGCCACACGTAGTTTGCCCGCGTCGATGAGGTCCAGCATGCCGTCCTGGATCACCTCGGTGTAGGCCGTCAGATCGTCGAACGGGCCATTGACGAGGCCGGTCAGCACGGCGTTGGCGATGTTGCCGACACCCGACTGCAGCGGTAGCAGCGATGCGGGCAGGCGGCCCTTCGCCACCTCATGGCTGAGGAACTCGATGATGTGGTCGGCGATCTTCAGGGCGCTGGCATCGGGCGCGGTGAACGGCAGGTTGCGGTCGGGCGCGTCGGTCTCGACGATGGCGACGATCTTGGCGGGATCGCACTGCAGCGTGGCCTGGCCGATCCGGTCGTCGGGGCGGACCAGCGGGATCGGCACGCGGGCAGGGGGCAGCGCGGTGCCGTAATAGATGTCGTGCATCCCCTCCAGCGCCGGGTTCTGCCACGCGTTGACCTCGAGGATCACCTTGTCGGCACGGTCGAGCCAGGTCTTGTTGTTCCCCACCGAGGACGAGGGAACCAACGAGCCGTCCGGCCGGATCGCGGTCACTTCCACCACCGCGACGTCGAGGGGGCCAAGGAACCCCTGCCACGCCATCGGCGCCACTTGCGACAGATGCATGTCGAGGTAGTCCATCTCGCCCTTGTTGATCCGTTCGCGCGCGATCGGGTCGGAGTTGTAGGGCAGGCGCAGTTCGATGCCATCGGCCTTGGCCAGCGCGCCGTCGAGTTCCGGGCCGGTCGAGGCGCCGGTCCAGACCTTCACCCGCATCGGGCGACCGGCGGCGTGCTCGTCCTCGATCCGCGCGGCCAGCGCCATCGGCACCGCCTTGGGATAGCCGGAGCCGGTGAAGCCGCTCATGCCCACGGTCTGGCCGTGATGGATAAGCGCGGCGGCGTCGGCTGCGGACATGACCTTGGAACGCAGGTCGGCGCGGGCGATACGATCTGTCATGGGATGCCTCTCAATCTCGGTGACCTTCTGGGGGCCGCCGCTCCCATTCGATCCGTGCGTGTGTGAAGACAATATATCAAATATGCACACCACTTGTGCTATATACGTTCAGATGAGTGACCTGATCCGATCCTTGCGGCTATTCGTGCGCCTGAACGAAGAGGGCAGTTTCTCGGCGCTGGGCCGCCGCCAGAACCTCAGCCATACCACGATTGCGCGGGCGATCAGTGATCTGGAACAACATTTCGGCGTGCGCCTGTTTCAGCGCACCACGCGCAGCCAGGCGCTGACGGCGGATGGGGAGCGACTGCTGGAGCACGCGGTGGCGATTCTCGATCAGGTAGGGCTGGCCGAAGCGGACCTCGTGGGAGCGGTGGCGGCGCGCGGACTGGTGCGCGTGGGCGTAACGACGGCGCTCGGCTTCCATTACGCGCAGCGGCTCGGAAGCATCGCGGCGCAGCATCCCGATTTGATGATCGAACTGCTCGTCGCCGACTGGCGCGATGCGGCAGACCACGGTGGTCTGGACCTGTGGCTTTGGGTAGGAGACGGGAGAAACGCCGCCGGAAGCACGCTGCTAGGGCAGCTTCCGCGCGTGCTGGTCGCCGCGCCGGACTATGTCAAGCGTCATGGTGTGCCTGTGACGGCCGGTGAACTGAAGCAGCATCAGTGCCTGACATATGGCTACGCGGCGCGGCCGGCGCCATGGTCGATCGACGGCCGCGAACTCGAGGTGTCGGGTTTTCTGCGCGCCAATTCCAGCGAGGCAGTACTGCGCGCGACGCGAGGGGGACTTGGCATCGGGCTGTTGCCGCGCATCCAGGTCCAGGAAGACATCGAGCGTGGCCTCCTGAAGCAGATCATGCCTGATGCGGATATTCCGTCCATCCCGGTGATGCTCGCCAACGGCTTTCGCGGCATGCGCATGCCGATGCGTGCGCGTGTAGTGATGGACTTCCTTGAGACGGATTTTCCAATCTGACGCATGCCTCAAGAAGAAAGCATTCTGGTCCTTCAATGCGCTTTAAGTTGATAATGTATCTTATGTAAAATAACGAATGACTGATCGGAGGCTGGTCATCAGCCGACCCTCAAGCCGGACCTGCAGTAGATGGGATCGAGTTGGTCGAGCACGGCAAGCTCCTTGCAGGAATTGCATCCGTTATAGACCTCGAGAGCGCACCAAACTTTTCCCTAAGCCTCTAAAGCATTTGGTTCCCGGATATTTCCCTCGAAATCGGAGGGGAACGCAATTGGCGAATCCCGGCGCGTGATTATTCCCTAGCCTGTACGGAGCGCCAGCATGCTCTGCGCGGGAGGTGCACAATGCCCGTTGAGGCCAAGATCTCGTCCGACCTGTCCGGCGTGCGCATCGCCCCTGTCCAAGCCGTGGAAGGTTCGGTTTCGGTCGCCCCTGGCAGCAGCATCGCCCTGAACGTGGCACCCGAAGCGGTGACCGGCTTCAGCCGCGAAGGCACGGACCTCCTGGTGCACCTGCGAACCGGCGAAACCGTGAGAATCGCGAACTTCTACGTCGATCCATCCCGGTTCTCGCAACTGATGCTGGTCGAGGAAGATCACCTCGTGGCCGCGGACGTAGCGCAACTATCCGGCAGCAGCCTTGCCACGCCTGCCTACGTCCCGATGGATGTCATTGCCGGATTTGCCGCTCCGCCTGCGACCGAAGCCGCCGGCATGGTCGCCGGAGCGGCGTCCGGCGCCGGTCTGGGCGCGGGCGTGATCGTTCCGCTTGCGGTGCTCGGTGGCGGCGGACTCATCGCGGTCGCGGCAGGCGGCGGTGGGGGCAATCGCGGCGGCAACGATACGCCGACGACACCTCCCGACACGACCGCGCCGGCCGCACCGAGCAATCTCGTCGTTTCGGCAGCCGGAGACCGCCTCACGGGGCGCGCGGAGGCCGGAGCTACGGTGCTGGTCGATACCGATGGCGACGGAACGGCGAACTACACGTCGATCGTCGGTGCCGACGGCGCTTTCACGGTTGTCCTGGCACCGGCACTCGTCAATGCGGAGCCGATCAGCGTCACTGTCCGCGATGCCGCCGGAAATGTCGGTCCGGCGGCGGGCACGAACGCGCCTGATCTCACTCCGCCCGAGAACGCCACGCAACTCGGTGTCGCGGCGGACGGCACCGGAATCACAGGCACCGGCGAACCCGGAGCGACCGTCACCATCGACATCGATGGTGACGGCGAGCCCGACTACACGGCGACGATCGCCGCCGATGGAACATTTTCGGTCCTCTTCGCTGCTCCCGTCGACAATGGGCGGCCGATCACGGTCAGGGTCACCGACGCGGCGGGCAACATGAGTGACGCGGCGACCGTCCGGGCGCCCGACCTGACTCCTCCACCGGCCACTGCCCCCACCATCGCCCCCAGCAACGGTACCGCGTTGACCGGCACCGCCGGAAGCGGCATCGCGGTTATGCTCACGGATGCCGCAGGGCATACGGTCGGTCAGGCTACGATCGCGGCAGACGGAACATGGTCATTCACTCCGCAACCGCCGCTGACCAATGGGACTGTGATCCGCGTCGCAGCGGTGAACCTGGAGGGGCAGGCTGGCCCGGCGGCCAGCATAACCATCGACTCCCTCGCTCCCGACGCTCCGACCCTTTCACCAAGCAACGGCACCGAGATCGGCGGTAAGGCCGAAGCCGGAACCACCATCTTGGTCACCGATGGCAGCGGTACGCCGCTTGGGCAGGCAATCACCGGCATTGACGGGGCTTGGTCGATGACGCCCGCCAATCCGGTTCCCGATGGCACGATACTGATCGCGATTGCGCGCGATGCCGCAGGCAACAGCAGCCCTCCAACCAGCACCGCCGTCGATGCGATGGCGCCCCCGGCCCCGACATTGGCGCCGCCCAATGCGACGACGGTGTCCGGCACTGCGGAGCCCGGGGCAACTCTGATCCTGTCCGACGGCAACGGCGATCCGATCGGAGAGACGAGCGCCGATAGCGACGGGAACTGGACTTTCACGCCGTCGCCGCCGCTGCCCGACGGCACCAGCGTCAATGCCGTGGCTCGCGATGCTGCCGGCAACGAAAGTGCTTCCGATAGTATCGTCATCGATGCCGTTTCTCCCGCAGCACCCGAAATCGCACCGACCAACGGCACGGTGATATCCGGCACCTCCGAGCCCGGAGCCCTCATCCTGCTCACCGCCGGCAATGGCGATCCCATCGGCCAGACGCTCGCCGAGGCAGACGGGAACTGGAGCTTCGTTCCCGGCCCCCCCTTGGCGGACGGCACGGGAGTCAGCGCCACCGCCCAGGATGCCGCGGGAAATGCCAGCCCCGCATCTACCACGACGGTCGACGCGATCGCTCCAGACGCGCCGAGCATAGATTCCACCGACGGCAATGCGCTCACCGGCACGGCTGAGCCTAATACGGTTGTCACCCTGACCGATGGCGACGGCAATCCGATCGGAGACACGAGTGCCGATGGCGGCGGAAACTGGAGCTTTACGCCCGGCGCTCGGCTATCGGACGGCACTGTCGTGACCGCCACGGCACGAGATGCGGCAGGCAACGTCAGTCCCGCATCGACTACGACGGTGGACTCCACTGCCCCAGCCGACCCCACGATCGATCCCACCAACGGCTCGCTCGTCACCGGCACGGCGGAACCGAATTCGACCGTGGTGCTGATGGACGGGACGGGCAATACATTTGCCGCCTTCTCGCCGCAGGCGAGTCCGGGCGGCTTCACGGTATTCGCAGCCTCGTCTGCGGTTCCCGATTATGGCTTGCCGCTTGGACAGGTTACGACGGATCCGCAGGGCAACTGGACGTTCACCCCCCTGCTCCCCTTGCCCGATGGCACGGTGGTCATCGCGGTATCGGTCGACGCCGCAGGCAATGTAAGCGGACCGGTCAGCACCACCGTGGACGGCGTGCCACCGGCGATTCCGACCATCGACCCGACGACCGGTGCGCTGCTGGAGGGCAATGCCGAACCGGGGGTGACGCTCCTGCTCAGCGATTCGCTGGGCAATCCGATCGGAGAAACGACCGCGGACGACAATGGCGACTGGACTTTCGTACCCACCCTCGCCTTGCCGCACGATACCGTCGTGGAGGTCGTCGCCGTCGATGCGGCCGGTAACACCAGCCTTCCGGCCAGCACGGTGGTCGATGCCGTTGCGCCCGTCGCACCGATCATCGCCGCGAGCAGCGGCGACGTCCTTACCGGGACGGCCGAACCCGGTACGACCATCATCCTGACGGACGGGCTGGGTATCCCGCTGGGCGAGGCCATCGTCGATCAAAACGGCGGCTGGATCTTCACGCCATCCACGCCCCTTCCCGATTCCACGGTGGTCGAGGCATTCGCCATCGATGCCGCAGGCAATATCAGCCCGGTATCCACCGTCACGATCGATGCGACCGCTCCTGACAGCCCTGTCCTGACGCTGGTTTCGGGCGGTGAACTTCTGCTCATATCAGCGGAACCAGGCGTTACCGTTCGGGTCGTGATCGATGGGGAAACGGCCAATCCAATACAAGTCACGGTCGATGGCAACGGTAACTTCAGCCTCCCGTTGCTCACCCCGTTGATCGCCAACGAGACCGTGAGCGCCATTGCCATCGACGCCGCGGGAAACCAGAGTTTGCCCACGGTCCTGATCGCCCCCGACATCGCGCCCTTGACGATAGCCGTGGTCGAGGCGGACGACGGCTACATCAACGCGAACGAGGCGGCAGACGGCATCCAGGTCGAAGTCACGCTCAGACCGACGATGCAGGCCGGGCAGCAGATCACGGCCGCGCTGAACGGCCAGGGCGGATATCAGGCGCAAGCCACCCATGTCCTGTCGGTGGGCGACATACTGGCCGGGGTCGTCGTCCTCACGATCGCGCCCGCAGGTGGTTTTCCCGAGGGAGCATCATCCGTATCGGCCAGCATCGGCGGAGGAGATGGGGCATCGCCCGTCAACTTCGTGATAGACACGAGCCCCCCCGCAACGCCCGTCCTGTCGCTGTTGGCCAGCGCTCTGACCATATCCGGCGAGCCCGGCTCGCAGTTGACGGTCACGGCGACCGTGGGCGGATTGACAACCAATACCGTGGTCACAGCCGACAACAGCGGCCTGGCTTCGCTCAACCTGTTGACGGACCTTGGCATTCGGCTCGACTGGGCGCAGTTGCTCGACGCTCGGATCTCCGTCACCAGCGAAGATCCGGCCGGCAACACGAGCAGCGTGGCGACGATCGATGTCGCGCCCAACATCGAAGCGCCGCCGACTATCGGAGGCTTCGGTCTGGCCGTCAGCCTCAACCCGCTCAACCCCCAATTCGGCATAAGCGGTACGACCGAGCCCAACTCCACGGTGGTGATCCGGGTCGTCACTCCGGTGCTCAACGTTGAATTGCTGCCCCTTACCGCCGATGGCAGCGGCCATTTCACGCTCAATCTCCTGAGCCCGGCCATCCTGACCCAGTTGGGCCTGAACGTTACGGACATCCTCAATCTTGGCTCCCAGATATCGTTGGGAATGGTGGCCACCGATCCGCAAGGGCATGAGAGCGCGATCTACGGCTTGTCCCTCAGTCCCAATGGCCTGTCCCTGAACCTGGGACAAATCGATGTGAACGGCTCGCTGGCGGACGACATCATATCGGGCACAACCGGGGCGGAGCACATCAACGGCAACAGCGGGAACGATCTCGTCCTGAACGTCGGCGCAGGCGATCACGTGCTGACCGGTCCGGGGCACGACACCGTCGAAGTGCTGGCCACCAACTTCTCCACCATCGACGGCGGTGCCGGGTTCGATACGATCCTGCTCGGGAACGGCATCGATCTCGATTACGGAGCGCCGGGGGTCGGCACGCTGTCGAACATCGAGCGCATCGATCTCGGCACGGGCGACAGCGGTAGCGTGTTGACCCTGACGGCGTCGGAAGTCAGCGCAATCACCGATGCGGGACACACCCTGCAGATAACCGGTGAGTCCAACGACGTGCTGAACATCACCGGTGCCGTCGACACCGGATCGACGCAGACGCTCGATGGCCTCGTATACGACGTCTATACATTCGGGGTGAGCACCATTCTGGTCGAGGACAACACAGTCCAGGTCGTCGTGTGAGGGCAGCGGGGGGAGGCTGCGCAGATGCTCTGTTCGTTCTTGGCATGATCGCTTTCATGACCGTTTGCCCAGCTCTGCGGCGGGCGGAGGCCATGACGGTGGAGGAAGCCGTAGCTGCCGCGATAGCGCGTCATCCGGCGCTCTCCGCGGCAGCGTCGGAGGTGAAGGCCGCGCATACCGAGGTGAAAGTGGCGCGATCCGGATACCTCCCGTCGATCTCCGCATCGGGTGGCCCACAGGAAGTGTCGACGGAGAAATGGGCTTATGAAGTGACCGCTGCGCAGATGGTCCACGACTGGGGGCAGACGCGCAGCAGGACCGACGGCGCGCGGGCGGCCGAACGGCAGGCCCGCGCAGAATGGTCGATGACACGCGACGAAGCGGTCCGAGACGTGATCGAAACCTACCTCGATGTCGTGCTGGCGCGCCTGCAGCGCGAAGTCGATCTCGCGCAGATTTCGACGCTCGAGGATCTGTCGCGCATGACCGGCATGCGGGCGGATGGCGGATATGCCGATCGCAGCGAGCCGGACCGGGCGCAACTCGAACTGGCCCGCGCGCATCAAAGGCTGGCCAGCGATGACGGACAAGCCGCCAATGCCGGTGCGCAGTTCGAAACGCTTGTCGGAACGCCCCCCGGACATCTGGAGCAGCCCGTACCGGCCTCGATGGTCCGGCGTATCGAAACGCAGAATATCGATACGCTGATCGACGAGGCTCCCGCCTTCCGCAAGGCGCTCGAGGAAACGCACTACGCCCGGGCCCAGTTCGACGATGCCCGCTCGTCGATACTGCCGCGCGTAAATCTCGAGGCGACTGCGCTCAGTCGTGAGATCGGCGGCAGGATGGCAAGCGATGCGGTCGTCGCACTGCGCCTGCGCATGACGCCGCTACAGGGCCTTTCGTTATTTGACCGGGCCGATGCAGCAAGGCAGCGCGTGAACGCCGCACAATTGAAAGAGGCCGCGGTTCGGCGCGATATCGCGCGCGAGCTGCGCAACCTGATGACGACGGCAACCGCGCTCGAGCAGCAGGCACAGGCACTGCGCGCCCAGGTTTCGGATGCCGGCAACCTGAGCGGCCTCTATCGCGAGCAGTTCGAGGTCGGTCGCCGCGACATCGTCGATCTCGTGACGATCCAGCGCGAGCATTTCGATGCCCGGCGATCGCTCAACGAAGTCATGCTGCAAATGGCCAGGACTCAATATCGGATAGCGGCACAGCTGGGCCGGCTGTCCGATCTGGTCGCTTTGCCGCCGGAACTGCCGTGACGGATGCCGGGCCAGACAAATGCGGATCATCGCCGCGCAGGCAGGATAGCTTGCGGGCAGGCCTGGTCCTCCTCGCGGCCGTGCTGGGGCGGCATACCAGCGTGGCCGAACTGGGCGACGGGATGCCGCTCGTCGATGGCACTATACCTCTGGACATGGTGCCAAGGGCCATGCGGCGGCTCGACATAGCCGCGCAGGTCCGGCGCTGCGATCTCGATCTGCCGAGTTATCTGCTACCGGTCCTGTTGTTACTCAAGGACGGGAACAGCGTGGTTCTTGCCGGGCGGGAAGGTGACGTGGCGCTCCTGCTGTTGCCCGATGCGGATGGCGGCATGCAGCGAATACCTGTGGCCGAGCTGGCGGTATTGCACACAGGCATCGCGGTCTTCGCCAAGCCGCGCTTCAAGTCGGAGCCCCGGGCCGCCGCATTTGCGTCCACCGATGGTCGGCATTGGTTCTTTGGTGCACTGAGACGGTATCGCCGTGCTTATCTGGAAGTGGCTCTCGGCGCGATGATGGCCAACCTGCTCGCCATCGCGACGGCCATTTTCGCGATGCAGGTCTACGACCGGGTCGTGCCCAATTCGGCGTTCGATACCCTCTGGATACTTGCGAGCGGGGTCGTCATCGCCATCGTGCTCGAAACTATGCTGCGTTATATGCGCGGGCATCTTCTCGATGCGATGGGCAAGAGCCTGGACCTGAACCTGTCGACACAGCTGTTCGCGCGCGTGCTGCAGACGAGACTTGCCGCCCGCCCCGCCTCGCTTGGAGCCTTCACCAGCCAGATCCGCGAGTTCGAAGGCGTCCGCGAATTCTTCACCTCGTCCAGTGCAGCCATCGCCAGCGACCTGCCATTCACGCTCATATTTCTCACGATCATCGCGCTGATCGGCGGCCCGGTCGTCGTCGTGCCGATTGCTACCGTCCTGCTGATGGTGCTGCCCAGCCTCCTCATGCAGGGCCGGCTTGCAGACCTTTCGCGCAGGAACCTGCGGGAAGGTGCGATCAAGAACAGCATCCTCATCGAGGCGGTGGAGAACCTGGAGGCGATCAAGGCCGGGCGCGGCGAAGGGCGTGCCTTGCGCTTGTGGGAATCGCTGACCGCCCAACTCTCGGAAACTGCGCGGCACAGCCATTCGTTGTCGAGCGCGCTGACTTATGGCGCAGGAATGGTGCAGCAACTTTGCTACGTCGGCGTCGTCGCCTTCGGCGTGTACCGCATCGGCGAAGGGGCGATGACCGTCGGCGCGCTCGTCGCATGCTCGTTGCTTGCGGCAAGGGCCGTTGCGCCGATGTCGCAGGCTGCGGGAATACTGGCACGATGGCAACATACCCGGGTCGCGCTCGAAGGGCTGGACCAGCTCATGGCCGCTGCGGTCGAGCGCCCCGGGAACCGTGTATTCGTCCGCGCAGAGCGATTGCGGGGACGGTTCGTCCTGACGGACGCCGCGGTTCGATACGACGACGAACCGCCGGTGGTGAAAATCGCCGCACTCACCATCGCCGCCGGAGAGAAAGTGGCGATACTGGGCGGGAATGGCGCCGGAAAATCGACGCTGCTGCGCCTTCTGTCGGGCCTTGGCGACGCGACGTCGGGCACCGTCATGCTCGACGGGATGAACCTTGCCCAGATCGACCCTTCGGATCGGCGGGCGGCAATCGGCTTCCTGCCGCAGGACATCGCCCTGATGCAGGGCTCGCTGCGAGAGAACCTCAATCTCGAGGGCCGCGCCATATCGGATGCGGAGATCTTCACGGTTCTCGACGATGTGGGGCTGGGGCGCTTCGTACGGGCCAATCCCATGGGGCTGGACCTGCCCCTGCTCGGCAACCGCAGTCTGTCCGGCGGACAACGACAGGCGGTGGGTCTTGCCCGGGTGATCCTGCAGGACCCGCAGATCGTGCTGCTCGACGAAGCGACGGCGTTCTTCGATCAGGCAGCCGAGGACCACCTGGTTACGCGCCTGCGACCCTGGCTGGGCGATCGCACGCTGGTCCTGACGACACACAAGCGTTCGATGCTGGCGCTGGTCGATCGCGTTATCGTCATGCGCGATGGCGGTGTGGTGATGGATGGCCCGATCGGCAGCGTCGTCTCCGGCAATCAGGTGGCCGCGCCCGAGCGCATGGCGGCGGGAGCGGCGCATGGCGGTTGAAACCTTCCCGGCACAAGGGTTCCACCGCGAACCGGACGATCCATTCCAGACCGGCCCGCATCCCCTGTTTCGCCCCTTGTTGTGGGCAGTAATGGCCAGCATCGTGATCGCCATCGTGTGGGCATCCCTTGCCCGTATCGACGAAGTCACGCGCGGTGAAGGAAGAGTCGTCCCGGTCAGTCGCATGCAGAAGATCCAGAGCCTGGAGGGCGGCATTCTGGCAGACCTTCTGGTCGGCGAAGGCGATATCGTGGCCCGGGGGCAGTCGCTGGTCCGGCTCGATCCCACGCATTTCAGGACCTCCTACGAAGAATCAGCGAGCCAGGCGGTCGTTCTCAAAGCCGCGATAGCCAGGCTTCAGGCGGAAGTGCTCGGCAAGGGTTCGATCAGCTTTCCTCCACAGGTCCAGGCCGATGACGCGCTCGTCCGTTCCGAGCGCGAACTGTTCGCTTCCCGGCGCAGCAAACTGGAGGAAGGGCGGCGCACCCTGCAGCAGCAGATTTACATCGCGCGAGGGCAATTGGCCATCGTGCAGCCTCTGACCGCCCGCAAGGTCGTCAGCGAGATGGAGGCGCTCAAACTGCGGCAGGACATCGCGACTTATACCGGCAAGCTGGTCGAACTCGAAAACACCTATGCGCAGGAGGCCTATACCGAACTGGCCAACAAGCAGGCCGAGTTGAGCGCCGTCACCCCGATCGTCCAGCAGCGCGGCGATCAGCTGCGGCGCACCGAAATCCGTTCACCGGTACGGGGGCGGATCAATACCGTCCTGATCAATACGCGCGGCGGTGTGGTTCAACCCGGCGAGCCGATCATGGAAGTCACGCCGATCGAAGATCGCCTGTTGATCGAAGCACGGGTTCGCCCGCGCGACGTGGCGTTCCTGGTCCCCGGCATGCCGGCGAAAGTGAAGATCACGGCATACGACTATACCGTCTACGGCGACCTTAACGGGCGGGTCGAGCGCATCAGTGCCGATACCATCGAGGAGGAGACGGTGCGCGGCAAGGACGCCTACTATCAGGTCTTCGTCCGCACCGACGGCGCGCATCTCATGCGGGACGGCAAGGCGCTGCCGATCATTCCCGGCATGGTCGCCGAGGTGGATATCCTGAATGGAAAGCGCAGTGTTCTCAACTATCTGCTACGCCCCCTTCTCAAGGCACGTTTACATTGAGCATCAGGCCGCCGAACGTCGTTCCTCCGAGGTCTCTTCACACTCGACATGGCCGCTGATTTCCGACCCTGCATCCCTTGAAAAGCGCAGGTTCCAGATGGTGGCGGTGAGTGAGATCGCAGTGACGACCCAAAACGCTACCGAAAAATCGCGCAACGTCGGTGCTGAATTGCCATTGGCGATCATGGCAAGGTGCAACGCCATGGCCGCCACGCAAATGCCCAGAGACAACATCAATTGCTGGAACGTGGAATAGAACGCCGTCGCGCGGCTCATGTGCTGCTTATCGACACCATCATAAGCGATTGTATTATAAGCCGTGAACTGGAAGGACATGAAGAAGCCGCACAGCACCAGAACCGCGAACATCGCCCAGGTCGGCCAGGCGGGGCCGAACAGGCCGCAGATGGCATAGCCGCCGGTTGCGATCACCCCATTCCAGATCAGGGCACGGCGGAAGCCGAAACGGCGAAGAACGCGCTGCGCGAAGCTCTTCATCGCCAGCGAGCCGATCGCGGTGGCGACGGTGATCGTCCCGCTCTTCGCTGCGGTGAATCCAAGGCCCACCTGCATCATCAGTGGGAGCAGGAATGGCTGGGCACCTTGGGTAATGCGCGTGATCGATCCCGCAATGACCGAAAGGCGAAACGTCGGGTCACGTAGCAGTTCAAGGTCGAGGATGGCACCCTCGCGGTTGCGGGCATGGCGGACATAGAAGATGCCTGCGATCAGGCCGATAGCCACCAGCACTCCTGCCATGACGCTTTCGCCGGGACGGCTGACCATCTCGAAGCCGAAGAGCAGGCACCCTAGCGAAAGGCCACTGAGGATGAAGCCGGGCGTGTCGAAGCGGCCAGGCTCATCCTCGCGAATGTTGGCGATATAGCGACCGACCAGCCAGAAGCCCAGCGCCCCCATCGGCAGGTTGATGTAGAATATCCACCGCCAGTCCAGATAAGTCACGATGAACCCGCCCAGTGGCGGCCCCAGTATCGGGCCGATCAACGCGGGAACCAGCAACCATGACATTGCATTGACCATGTCGCGCTTGGCGACGGAGCGCAGCAGGACCAGTCGCCCGACCGGTATCATCATCGCCCCTCCCACGCCCTGCAGGAAGCGCGAGGCGACCATCATTTCCAGGGAGCGCGACTGCCCGCAGGCAAGGCTTCCCAGCACGAACAGCAGGATTGCGGTACGGAAAACCGTGCGCGATCCGAAGCGATCGGCCAGCGAACCGGAGGCGGGAATGAAGATCGCAAGCGCCAGCAGGTAGGACGTCAGCGCAACGCTCATCTCTTGTGGACGCACGGAGAAGTCCCGCGCCATGGTGGGAAGCGCCGTGGCCAGCACCGTCGCATCGACGAATTCCATGAACAGGGCTGATGCAATGATAAGCGCGACAAAACGGTAGTTTGCGCCGGACTCCGCAGGTCCTTCATCACGCGTCTTGGCCAGTGCTCCGGCCGCAGGAACGATCCCGTCCCGCACTTCGGCATTGACCGAGGCGATACCGCGCCGCCGCGGCCTCAACATGGGACCAGAGGGCAGCGGGCAAGAAGATACATGTTCAGCTTTCCGGGTTACGGACGAATGGGCCTCTCCAGTCCAAGGGCCGTCCATCGTGTCGCGGGCGTACCGGAACCCTTCATATAAGTGCGATGCGCCGTATTGAAACCCCTTCCCTTCGGAAAATGGCCCTTCGCGCCGCGCTTTCAGCCGATTTCCATCCGCGTCACGACATTGCCGGAGGCTTCAGAAACGGGTCGTCCGGCAGGGGGATGAATTCCTTATCGTCCGCGTCTGGCAGTTTCATGCGGCCGGCTTTCCAGTCCTCCGCAGCCTGACGAAGCCTATCCTTGGAAGATGAGACGAAGTTCCAGTAGAGGAAGCGCTCGCCGACCGGCTCGCCACCCAGCACCATCACGGTGGATCGTTCCACGGCGATTACACTGGATACGTCGGCGCCAAGAACCAGCATATTGCCCGCTTCGTAGCGGCTGCCATCGACTTCGACCGCCCCGGTAGCGACATAGACCGCCCGCTCCGCGTGGCCCGGCGGCACTTCGGCTCTCGCGCCTGCATCGAGGTCCAGATGTGCGTAGAACAACGGAGAATGCGTGCGCGCCCCGGCAGTAAGGCCGTAGGCGCTGCCTGCAATCAACTGGCCGCGCACGCCCGCTTCGCTCCATTGCGGAAGATCGTCTCCGGCGTGGTGAGAGAACGAGGGCGCCACTTCCTCGTCGCCTTCCGGCAAGGCGACCCAGGCCTGGATGCCGTGGAGATGATCGCCGACGGCGCGGGCCTTTTCGAACCGTTCGCTATGCGTAATGCCGCTGCCCGCCGTCATCCAGTTCACTTCCTGCGGGCGGATCGTCTGATGCGAGCCGACACTATCACGGTGCACGATCTCGCCGGAGAACAGATACGTCACGGTAGACAGGCCGATATGCGGGTGCGGCCGCACATCGAGGCTGCGATCGGCGCCTGCCGCGACGTCGAGCGGTCCCATGTGATCGAAGAACACGAACGGCCCGACCATGCGCCGTTTGGCGAAAGGCAGAACCCGGCCCACGTCCAGACCGCCGCCAAGGCTGCGCCGCCGTTGCTCGATCACCATTTCGATCATGTCGTCTCGCCCGTTGTTTTCCTTGCCCGGCCAGATATGCGGCATCGCCGAGGGCCGTGCAACTTGCGAGCCGACACGCTGGGTATTCCGCATTTTCCGAGTCATCAGGTGATCCCACCTGATTAGAAAATGCTTTAGGCAGTCGTCATGACTGTCACGCCCATAGCCGAACGGATCGGCATCGTCGGAACCGGACGCGTCGCGCAGGCCTTCGCGCTGGGACTGCGTGACCACTCGCGGTCCCAATTGCTACTTTGGGGGCGCAACCCCACGCGCGCGGTGCAAGCTGCGCGGCACATCGAGCGATGCGTGATCGCGGATAGCTTGAGCACCCTCGCTGCGACCTGCGATCTCATCGTCATCGCCGTTGCCGACGATGCGATCGAGATGGTGGCGGCAGAGATGGCGAGAGAGAGTCTGCCCGGCGCGCCCTTCGTCTGCCATCTCAGCGGAGGAAGCGGAACTGCCCCCCTCTCCTGCCTGCAGGCTATCGGCGCAAGGACGGCTGCGGTCCATCCCGCCATGACTTTCACCGGCGAGCCGCAGATCGAGGTCGAGCGCATGGCCGCCGCCCACTTCGCAGTGACCGGGTCGAGCCCGGCCGCGACGGTCACCGGAATGACACTCGTGCGCGCACTTGGCGGCGTGGCCGTAGAGGTCACCGATGCCGACCGGCCTCTGTACCATGCGGCATTGTGTCATGGGGCCAACCATCTGGTCACCCTCATTGCTGGTGCAGGCGACGCCCTGAAGCTGGCCGGTATCGCCGCGCCGGGGGCTTTTCTTGCCCCTCTGGTTCGCGCGGCGCTCGAAAACAGCCTCGATCGTGGACTGGCGGCTCTATCCGGGCCTGTGCTGCGAGGGGACGCGGGCACCATCGAGCGCCATCTCGACGTCATCGCCAGGGACGACCCCGCGCTGATGTCACCTTACCGCGCCATGGCGCTGGCAACGCTCGACGCACTAGGCGACCGAGGCGCGCAGGAGCGCAAGGAGCTTGAACGACTCCTCGCGCCCGGCCGGATCGATTTCAGCCTAGAAAGCGGGCTTCCGACAGATCCAGTTCGCGAGTGAGCTTGCGGGCGGTTTCGCTGCTGATGTTTCGCGCGCGAAGCAAGTGCGCAAGTGCCGCCCTCTCCGCCTTGACCCCGACGAGGCGGAAGTCGCGGAGCAGTCTGTCTCCGGTGCGCGCCTCTGCGGATTGGCGCTCGCTCAGGCCTTCGATGCGTTCGCGGTAGAGGGTCATCACCTGCCCCCCGGCATCCGCGAACAGATCGGCCTCGCCGTGGCTTTCGGCGAGGGCGTGCTGGTGCCGCTCGATCGCCTGGATCGCGGCTTGCGCGACTGCGATCCTGGCGGAATCCTCCTCCGCCTGACGCGCCGGTTCGGGCGGCATGGCCAATCCCTTGAGCAGGAACGGCAAGGTCACGCTTGCCAGTACCAGCGAAACGACGATCACCCCTGCGGCAAGGAAGATCGCAAGGTCGCGAGTGGGAAACGGCGTTCCGTCGTTGAGGGTCAGCGGCAAGGTCAGCACACCGGCCAGCGTGATCGCCCCGCGCACGCCCGCCACCGAGGTCGCGGCGATCAGGCGCCAGTCCGGCGTCTGCACGCCGACGCCGCGCTTGGCCTTGCGCAGGATCGTCAGCTTCAGCGATGCCCACACCCACACGAAGCGCAAGGTCGCCAGACCCGCGACGATCGCCAGCGTGTAGATCGCGAGCCACCAGGCCTCGCTATGTCCGGTTACCGCGACGGTCTGGCGCGCTCCGGCGAGGATGCCCGGCATTTGCTCGCCCAGCAGCACGAAGATGATGCCGTTAAGGGTGAACTGGATCATGTCCCACACCGAGTTGCGGCGCATCCGGGTAACCGCGAGAGCCTGCCGCGAAATCTCGGCATACGTCATCGTCACGCCCGCGCTGACTGCCGCGAGAATACCGGAAGCGTGGAAATGCTCGGCCAGCAGGTAGGAGCCGAAGGGGATCAGCAGGCTGACCAGGATCTGGGAGCCGGTGTCTTCTCCCCAGCGCTTCGTCACCCACGCCTTCACGCGCGTCACCACCAGCGTCACCGCGACACCGATGACGAGGCCGCCGCCCGCGACCCACAGGAAGTTGAGCGCCGCGCTTCCGGCCGAGAACGTGCCGGTCAAAGCCGCCGCCACCGCGAAGCGCAGGCAGACCAGGCCCGAGGCATCGTTGAGCAGCGATTCGCCTTCGAGGATGTGCATCATTCGCTTGGGGATCGGCACGCGGGCGGCAATGGCCGACACCGCGATCGGGTCGGTCGGCGAAACCACGGCGGCAAGCGCGAAGGCCACCGCCAGCGGCATCGCCGGGATCATCCAGTGGATCAGGAAGCCCATGCCGATCACGGTCATGAGCACGAGGCCAAGGGCCAGTTCCACCACCGTGGAGGCATCCTTGAACAATTCGTCCTTGGGGATGCGCCAGCCGTCAAGGAACAGCAGGGGCGGCAGGAACAGGAACAGGAACAGTTCGGGATCGAGTTCGACCCGATGCGATGTGGACATTCCGATCACACCGCCCAGCACGATCTGGACCAGCGGCGTGGGTATCGAGAACGGCATCATCCTCGCAACGGCACCGCTGACGACGACCGCCAGCAGCAGAAAAAGTACGATCGAAACTGTCTCCAAAACCTCACTCCATATGACTACCCGTGCAGTCTAGGAGGCAGGGCGCCCGAGGGGCAACCCACTAATTGCAAAAAAGGCAATTAAATTCAGCTCTGAACGTATCTTCCGGACACACGAACGCCCGCCCCTTTGAAGGGTGCGGGCGCCTGTGACTTATCCGGATGGATCAATACTTCAGCGAGAGGGTCGCGAAGGCCGAGCGACCCGGTGCGATCGTCGCGAAGTGGGTCGAGTAGGTCTTGTCGTAATACTTCTTGTTGGCGAGGTTCTGCACGTTCACGCGTACCTCGATGTTGTCAGTGATGGTGGCGGAAGCCGTCGCGTCGAAGCGCCAGTAGCTGGGGATCGAGCGTGTGATGGTGCCGTAGGTCGAGGCACCGTAACCGCCGTACTGCTTGGAGTTGTAGATCGCGCCGCCGCCGATCTGGAAGCGCTCGGCGATGTCGAACGTCGACCATGCGGTGAAGCTGTGCTTCGGCGTGTTCGGGAACGGCTTGCCGTTGTTGATGCTGGGCGTGATGACGGTGCCGACTTGGGTGTACCCACCATCGACGATCTTGGAGTCCATGTAGGTGTAGCCACCGAAGACGCTCCAGAACGGAAGCGGCTTGCCGTTGAAGCCCACTTCGACGCCCTTGATGTTGCGCTTGCCCTGGAAGACCACATCGGCGCCGTTGGTGATGCGGGCGTTGTCGGTGTCGGTCTTGAACAGTGCCAGGTTGAGGCCGAAGGCGTCATCGAAGAACGACCACTTAGTGCCGATCTCGTAGGACTTGGTGACTTCCGCCTTGAGATCAAGGGTGGTCAGCGCGGTCAGCGCGTTGCCTTCCTGGCCTTCACCGATCAGGCTGCCGGCCGGCGTGGACGACTTGGCGATCGAGACGTAGACGCTGCCGTTGGACATCGGCTTGAGAACGACGCCCGCCTGATAGTTCAGGAAGTGCTCCTTGTTCGACAGCACGACCGGAGCAGTGGTCGTCGAAATGGTCGTCGCCGTCGTGTCGAACCAATCGTAACGCAGGCCCAGGTTCAGCAGCAGGAAGTCGGTTACCGTCACGGTGTCTGCGGCATAGAGCGCGTAAGTCGTCGCTTCGGTCTTGCCGCTGATGGCGCTCTTGACCACGGGCACGACGGTGCCGTTGGTCTGCACGTTCTGCCACGGATCGTAAGGGTTGGGGTTGGTCAGGCTGGTGCAGTTGTAAGCCGCAATGTTCAACGTGCCGCAGCGACCGTTGGCACCACTCGTTGCCGTGGCGGTCGTGACGTTGGTGTTTACGTTGAAGGTACCGCGCTTCGACTGTTCCCAGCTGGCCTCGAAGCCGGTCGCGAACGAGTGCTCGATACCGCCGGTCATGAACTTGCCCGACAGGTCGAGTTGGCCGACCATCGAGTCCACGTCGCTCCAACGCGTGTTCGCTCGGCGCCACACCAGGCCGTTCTGCACGTTGCCCTGGCTGTCGTCGGGCTGGGTGATGATGTATGCCTGTTTGACGTTGGCATACTTGCCGGTCGCGCGCAGGCGGATCGTGTCTGACAGATCATGCTCGGCGCGCATCAGCAGTTCGTCGGTATTGGTCTTGCGGAAGTCGCGGTTGGCCAACCCGTAGAAGGTGCTACGCTTGACGTCGGCGGGCTCGATCTTCAGCAGGCTTGCCGAAGTCACCTGGGCAGCAGTGCGCTCGAACGGAATGCCCGGATCGGGAATGTCGTCGCTCTGCATGTGATAGTAGTTGATGAAGGCGCGGGTCGAAGTGCCCAGGCCCAGCGCCACCGAGGGCGAGATACCCCAGCGGTTGTAGGTCACCACGTCTCGCTTGGCGACGTCGGCATCGTGCCACATGCCATTGATGCGGATCGCCGCCATGTCGCCAAGTTGGTAGTTCGCGTCGATGGTCGCGCGCTTGTAGTCGTCGGTGCCGTAGCTGAGGTCGGCGCGCGCATCGGTGCCGAGGTGCGGCATCTTGCTGACGAGATTGAGGCTGCCGCCGGCGCTGCCGCGACCGCCCATGGTGGAATCGCTGCCCTTCACGACTTCGATCTGCTCGATCGCGAAGATTTCGCGCGACTGGCCGCCGACGCTGCGCACGCCGTCGATATAAGTGCTGCCCTGGGCGTCGAAGCCGCGGATGAACGGGCGATCGCCCTGCGGGTTACCGCCTTCACCGGCGCCGAAGGTAATACCCGGCACGGTCCGCAGAGCCTCGACGAACGTGGTCGAACCGCTTTCGCGGATCACCTGCGACGGCACGACGATGACCGTCTTGGGGGTGTCGAGCAGCGGCGCGGTGTACTTGGGCGAATCCGCCTTGTTCACACGGTACGGCGTTTCCTCGATCGCGGTGTCGGACACGGTGACCCCGCCCAGGCTGCGCGCGGCGGTGTCGCCTTCGGCATCCTGTGCGAGCGCAGGCGCGGCAGCGAAGCCCACGCACGAAAGCGCGAGATAGGCAGGCGCGACGCGCGCCGATGATAGGCGAAGGCGAGACTTGGACACTTTTTTACCCCTCATGCTTGTGTCGGAAATTTCGCCGCCGCTAATGCGAATGATTTGCGACAAAGGCAAGGGATAAAATGCCGCAATGTTGCGACAATGTTTGAGCATTGATGCAGCAAGGCCTGAAAGCTTGATCGGAAATCCGCCAAAGACGGGATTTTCGATAAGACACCAGCTTCATCTCGGGATGCGGATCTGGCTGTGAGATGGCCACGCGCCCGGGCTGCACCGTGTAAAAGCCGCATCCGCCGGTTACCTTTCCGGCGTTCAGCGGTTACCCCCTGCCTATGGAGCAACAAGCCCTTGTCTTCGCGCTGATCGGCATTCTCGGGATCGGCGCGCAGTGGATCGCCTGGCGTACCGGCTGGCCCGCAATCGCCCTCATGCTCGCCGCCGGTGTCCTTGCCGGGCCGGTGACCGGGCTGATCGTGCCGGAACGAACTTTCGGCGAACTCCTCGAACCGATGGTTTCGGTGGCGGTGGCGCTCATCCTGTTCGAAGGCGGCCTCAGCCTCAATTTCCGCGAATTGCGCAAGACCGAGGGCGCGGTGACGCGGCTCATGGTGATCGGCATCCCGCTGGGCTGGGTGCTCGGCACCCTCGCCTGCTATTATGTGGCGGGGCTCGTCTGGCCGGTCGCGATCCTGTTCGCGGGCATCCTCGTGGTGACCGGGCCGACGGTGGTGATCCCGCTGCTGCGCCAGAGCAACGTCGCCCCGCGCCCGCGCGCGATCCTCAAGTGGGAAGCGATCGTCAATGACCCCTTCGGCGCGCTCTGCGCCGTCATCACTTACGAGTACCTGCGCCGCGTCGACGAAGGCGGCACCCTGCTCTCGGTCGTCGCCGCGCTGCTGGGCGCGGCGGTGGTTGCCGGGCTCATCGGCTATGCCACGGCGCGCGCGATCGCCTGGGCTTTCCCGCGCGGCCACGTCCCCGAATATCTCAAGGCCCCGGTGCTGCTGGTGGCGGTGATCGGCACGTTCGTGCTGTCCAACCTGATCCAGCAGGAGACCGGCCTGCTCGCCGTAACGGTGATGGGCGTCGCGGTGGCCAACATGCGCCTCGATTCCCTGCGCGACATTCACCCGTTCAAGGAGAACGTCACCGTCCTCCTCATTTCGGGCGTGTTCGTGCTCCTGTCGGCGTCGCTCAACTTCGAGGTGCTGCGCCTGTTCGAGTGGCGCTTCATCGCCTTCCTCCTCGCGCTGCTGTTCCTCGTCCGCCCGGCAACGGTGCTGGTCGCGCTGGCCTTCAGCAAGATCCCGTGGAACGAGCGGTTGCTGGTCGCGTGGATCGCGCCGCGCGGTGTCGTCGCGGTCGCAGTCTCGGGCCTGTTCGCGTTGCGTCTCGATCAACTGGGATATGGCGATGGCAGCATCCTCGTCACGCTGTCGTTCTCCGTGGTGGTGGCGACGATCGTGGCGCACGGGTTCAGCATCCGCTTCGTCGCGCGCTGGCTCGGCGTCATGGGTGCGCCGCAGAAGGGGCTGCTGATCGTCGGCAGCACACCGTGGAGCCTGTCGCTTGCCCGCCAGCTCAAGTCGCTCGACCTGCCGGTGATGATTTCCGACGCCAGCTGGCAGCGCCTCGCCGCACCGCGACAGGCGGGTATTGCCACCTATCACGGCGAGATCCTGGCCGAGACGACCGAGGAACGGCTGGACCTCACGCAGTTCCAGGTGCTCGTTGCGACGACCGAGAACGAGGCCTACAATGCCCTCGTTTGTAACGAATTCGCGCCGGAAATCGGCCGCGATGCTGTATACCAGCTGGGCGGCAGCGGCGATGACGAGGACCACCGCAGCCTTCCCGAAGCCCTGCGCGGGCGCGCGATGTTCGCCGCCGGACACGGCGTCGAGGAGATCATGGAGCGCGAGACGGCGGGCTGGACCTTCCGCAAGACGCGGATCAGCGAGCAGTTCGACTTCACCGACGCCCGCTCCTCGCTGCCGGACGAGGCGGATATGTTGTTCGTGCTCCGCAAGGACGGCCGCATCCGCTTCTTCACCCATGCGTCGAGGCCGACGCCGCAGGCGGGGGACATCGTGGTGTCCTACGGCCCCTCGCGCCATTCCGATCCCGAAAACCCGGCCCAACCCCACAAGAAGGAGGCGACCGCATGAGAGGCTTCAAATTGCAGAAGGGCGCCGCGCACTGGCTGTCCGCCGCCGCGATCGGGCTTGCCGTCAGCGCCTGCCAGCCCGGCAAGGCCCCGCAGGACGACCAGAGCGAAGCAGCGGCCGATGCCTCCGAAGCGATCGAGCCGGAGTTGGTAAAGAAATCGATCATTCGCGCGGAGATTGATCCCGCGCCAAGCGAAACCCCGGTGCTGCAGCCGGAAACGATCGTCGTCCCGTTCCCCGCCAAGGGTTCCGAGCCTGACGCGGCGGGCCTCGCGATGATCGACGATCTGATGACGCACCCTTCGTTCCGGGCTGGCGGCCCGATCACCATCTGGGGTCACAGCGATTCCAAGGGGTCCGATGAGCAGAACCTCGCCGCCTCGCGCCGCCGGGCCGAGGCCGTGCGCGGCTATCTGGTGAAGAAGGACGTGCCGCGCGACCGCATCACCGTGATCGCCCTCGGCGAAGCGCGGCCGATCGCGCCGAACCGCAACCTCGACGGCACCGACGATATGGAGGGCCGGGCGAAGAACCGGCGGGTGGAGATCAAGGTCGATCTGCCCACACCGCCGCAGGCCGAGGAAACCCCGGCCGCGAAGCCGGAGTAAAGCGGGTCAGACCGGTGCGATTTCGGTGACAGGGTCCACGTCAGCAAGGCTCTTGCGGAAGGCCGATCGGATCAGCCACGGCTCCAGAATCCGGCCGACGACGTAGAGCACCGTGAAGATACCGGCGAACACGAAAGCCGGATTGCGCGATTCCTTGAGCAGCCACGCGATGCCGAGGAACAGGAACGGCAGGAAGAAGCAGAACTGAAGGGTCGGGCTGTTCAGGTCGTAGCGCAGTTCGGCGCCTTGCCCGTCATCCTCCACCCACAGCGTGCCGTGGTTGAATATGGCCATCCGGTCCTGCGCGATCGGGTCCTTCTTGCTGAAGGCCAATGTGTCGCCATCGATGCGGAAGGTCGTGCCGACCGCGCGAAACAAGTGATCGAGGCGGGCGAAGACGTCCCGGGGCGCACGCCGCACATCGAGCGCTAAGGATCCCCGAACACGCCAGATCCGGTCTATGAAGGGAAGGTCCACGCGAAAGTCTCCCTTATTCGGCCGGGACGGCGGCGGGCTGGAAGCGAGCCTGAATGGTGGACTTCGTGGTCCTCCAGGCTTCGGTGAAGGGGTAGGTCATCTGCTCGCGGATCGACATGCGGCGGCCGCCTTCCATGCCGAGGAGTTCCGCTTCGCCATCGACGCAAGTGCCGAACATGCGGTCGATGAAAATGTAGGTGCCCGCGTAGTTGCTGCGGCTCGCCTCGAAGTCCTGCGAGTGGTGGACGCTGTGGTGCTCGGTGGTGTTGAACAGGAAGCGCCACAGCCGGGGGGTGTTGAAGCGCACGTTGATGTGCTGGTACGTGCCGACCGCCATGCCGATCGCTCCGGCCAGCAGCGCCGCGCGCGGCAGGAAATCGAAGAACCCGCCGATGCCGAGCCCGATCAGGAACAGCTCGACCGGATTGCCGACCGCGCCCTTGTTGATGTTGAGCTGCGTGATGTAGTGATGGACCGAATGGGTGAGCCATAGCGGATACCAGTTGTGCATGCCGCGATGCATCCAGTATTGCCCGAAATCGAAGATGAACGAGATCAGGAACGCCTGAAAAAGCAGGGGCATCTCCTTGAAATAGGCGAATTTCTCCCAGTCGAAAGCATGCTGGATGGCCCCGACCATGGCGTCGCTGCCGATGTGCTTGCCGGCATACTTGACCAGCGTATAGCTGATGCCGACGTAGAACAGGTCGGTGACCAGTTCCTTCCATGTAAGCCGCCAGCTATCGTGGCGCGGGTTCACCCATTCGAGGCAATAAAGCAGCGCCTTAAAACCGATCCCGATGCCGATCGCGGTCGAGGCCTTGGCGATGGAATCGGGTGCGCAGAGCCAGAAGGTCACCAACGCGATCAGCACTGCAGGCTGAAACCAAGTGAAGACGAACTGTTTCACCGGGCTGCCCTCTACGCGCGGGATGTTTTCCCAGCCCACCGTGACCGGCGACTGCGTGCCGATCAGCCTCTTGCCTACGCGAACTCCGTCCATATCACCCGCCCTCGTAATACCCGACCACCCACATCGGTAATACTAAACTTTGATATGGTAATACCAAACCTTTGCGGCTGTCCATTCCCTCTTTGTGCACTGCAAAAATAATGTCACGAAATCCGGATTTCTGCCGTCTTCCGCTATACAAGTGGGCTCCGGCCCCGCGCATCGCCCTTTGCGCTGGCCATCACTCGGGCGGGAGCGGCACCGCACAAAGGCCCTTGTCGATCAACTGCCGCGCCGCGCGAAAGAGCAGTGGCTCATGTCCGGCCGCGCTGATCAACTGGATGCCCAGCGGCATAGCGAAGTCGCCCGCTAGCGGCAGCACCAGCGCGGGCAGCCCCATCAGGCTGATCGGCTGCGTGTAGATGCCAAGGTGGCTGCGAGCCGGGATCGTCTTGCCCTCGAACGTCATCACCGGATCGGCAATGGTCGGTGCGAAGCCCGGCGCGGCGGGGGTGAAGAGGACGTCGGCCAGCTCGAACTGGCGGCGCAGGCGCGCCTGAATCCAGCTCCGGAAACGCTGCGCGGCAAGGTAATCGTCGCTCGGCAATAGCAGACCTGCCAGCATGCGATCGCGCACCGGGGGCTCGAATTGCATCGGGTCGGCCTCCAGCGCGGGGCGGTGCAGGCTGGCACCCTCGGCCGCGATAATGACCGAGGCGGCGGCGCGGGCAATCTCGGAATGGGGCAGTTCGAAGCTGATGCGGCCGAGGCGGCTCCAGAACGCATCGAGCGGTCCGCGCATCTCTTCGGAAATGTTGTCGTCGAACCAACTCATCAAGCGGCCGAAGGAAATCTCGCCGCGCAGGGGCTCCTGCCGCTCGGGTGCGCCTTCGCGCAGGATCGTGCGGACCAGCGCCACGTCA
This sequence comes from Novosphingobium sp. HR1a, assembly GCF_015594425.1. Classification (NCBI taxonomy): domain Bacteria; kingdom Pseudomonadati; phylum Pseudomonadota; class Alphaproteobacteria; order Sphingomonadales; family Sphingomonadaceae; genus Novosphingobium; species Novosphingobium sp. HR1a. Next base: position 75,287 of record NZ_JABXWS010000091.1, on the reverse strand, counting down.
TCGAGATCGCGGCCGAGCACGCCCACGACATCGAGGCTCTCCACGAAAGGATACATGCCTTCGCGCGGTAGGTCGCCGTAAGTGGGCTTGAGGCCGATTACCCCGGTCAGCCCCGCAGGCACGCGCAGCGATCCATTGGTGTCGAAAGCAAGGCTGAGCGGGACCACGCCAGTAGCCACCGCCACTGCCGAACCGCCCGCCGCGCCGCCCGCGACGCGCGAAGGATCGTGGGGGTTGCGCGTCGTGCCGTACTCGGCATTCATGGTGACGAAGCCGTAGCCGAATTCGTCCATGTTCTGCGTGCCGACAAGCACCGCGCCCGCTGCTTCGAGCAGCGCGATCGCCTTGGAGTCACGGCTGGCGAACGCCGCATTGCGCCGTGTGCGCGACCCTGCGGTGGTGATCTCTCCGGCCACGTCGAACAGGTCCGCCACGCCGAAGGGCACGCCTGCCAGTGGGCCGGGATCGAGCCCAGCCTCGACCAGCTTGTCGACCGCCGCCGCCCGCGCCAGCGCACGCCGGCGCAGCAGCCGCGTGAAACCGCTACGCTCGCCGCCGAGTTGCTCGGCCTTGTCGAAAGCCTTCGTCGCCAGTTGCACGGCCGAAATTTCGCCGCCGCGCACCCTGGCGGCCATGACGATAGCGGATGACGGCGCGAGGGACATGCTCAAGCCTCGAACCGCATGGCGCTGGCACTGCGCGGATCGAGCGCAAAGGCGCGCAAGGTGGCGACGTGGTCCTGCAGGACGATCAGGTTGGACAGGACGCCCGGCAAGCACTCGTCAGGAGCGGAAACGCCCGCCTCGGCCATGCGTGTGCGCAGGCTGCCCTCGCTCGGAGGTGCCGCTTTTCCGCTCGTTTCGGCCACCAGCATGATCTCCCTCGCTCGCCATCGATCGAAGGGCCACCCTTACAGTCTTGCGATCTAGCGGCAAGGGGGCCTTTACCCGAACCGATAGGCCGAGATGTCCGCCATCATGACGTTGTCACCGAACACCTTGCGTCCGGCCGAGACCCCACCCGCCCCGGCCGCTACCATCAGCGGCAGCAGATGCTCCTCGCGCGGGTGCGACTGGCGGCCCGCAGGCGCCTCGGCCCAGTGAGAAAGCAACGTTTCACGCTCTTTGGGCGTGGCTTCGACCGCTCCCGTCAGCCATTGGTCGAACACCGCCGAGGGGCGGGTCGCCGCAGGTGTCCGGAAGCCGCGCATGTTGTGGTAGCTCATGCCCGAGCCGACGATCAGCACGCCCTCCTCGCGCAGCGGCTCCAACGCCTTGCCTGCGGCGATATGCTCGGCGGGATCGAGGTCCGCCTTGAGCGAAAGCGGCACGACCGGGATCGTAGCGTCCGGATCGACCAGCAGGAAGGGTACGAATACACCGTGATCGAAGCCGCGGGCGGGATCGGTGCGGGCGGGCAGGCCCGCACCCTTCAGCAGTTCCACGACGCGCTCCGCCAGCGCGGGGGAGCCCGGCGCCGGGTATTTCAGCTCGTAAGTATGCGGCGGGAATCCGTAGTAATCGTAGATCATCCCCGGCTCTACCGCGGTAGATGCGGTGAATGCCGACTCCTCCCAATGGCCCGAGATCACGACGATACCCTTCGGCTTTTCCGGGAGTGTCGAGACGAGCGCGCGCAGCCACGCCTCGGTCTTGTCCCACGTGTCGGCGGGGCCGCCCATCACCGACCAGTCCATGAAGAAGCACGGACCGCCTCCATGCGGAATGAAAAAGGTGGGCATCTGCGTCGAGGAAACCGTCATGTCGGCCGTCTGAGCATTCATCTTGGCGAATCGTCCCTGGTTGATCTCGCGGGCAATTTTCGACCCCACGGGTCGCTGGGTGCAAAGTCGGGTCGAGCGCGCTCTCGTGCAAGGACCCATAGTTGACGGCGCGCGAAGGAATTGTTGCGGCGCACCTATAAACACTTGGGATCGGCGCGCGGCGGGCCTTTACTCCGGCAATCGGAACCGGAGACCTGCCCATGCCGAGCGCTTCTACCCGCCTTGCGATCGCTGCCACTACCGGCAACCTCGTGTGCCTCACTGCCGCGATCAGCGCGACCTTCGGGACGTTCCTGGTGCCGATCTCGCAGGACCTGGGCTGGTCGCGCGCGGCGGTGTCGGGCGTGCTGGGCCTAATCGCGATCATCGCGGCGGCAAGCTATCCGTTGATCGGGCGCACCATGGACCGTGTCGGAGCACGACCCATGATCATGGGAGGCAACGTGGCCCTCGCGCTGCTGGTGGCCAGCCTGTCGCAGACGAGCGGCAGCCTCTGGCTGTTCTACCTCCAGTACGGTCTCATCGGGCTGGCGGGCGCGACATGCGCCTCGCCGATGATCGCCAAGATCGTGTCGAACTGGTTCGACGCCCGGCGCGGGCTGATGCTGGGGGTGACTGCCGGGATCGGCAACGGCGTCGGCGCGACCTTGATGCCGGTAGTGGCAGGCATCCTGCTGCCGCTGATCGGGTGGCGCGCGACGTACGGCGCGATCGGCGCGATCGTTCTGCTGCTGGGCTTTCCGATCATGTGGTTCTGGCTGCACGACACGCCCGGCCACGTCTCCCGCAAGGACGATGAACCCGAGCGCGTGTTCGAGGGCATGACGTTGCGCGAGGCGGCATCGACCCGCCGCTTCTGGCTGCTGTTGCTCGCCGTTGCGAGCGGCGCGGGAGGCATGACGGCGGTGTTCACCCATGTCGTGCCGATGATGACCGATCGCGGCTTCGGCCTTGGCCAGGCGACCGGCGTTGTCGCGACTTTCGCGCTTGTCACGGCGGCGTGGCAGGTGGTGACCGGCGGAATGCTGGACAAGCTGCGCACGCCGCTGCTGATCGTGCCGATGTATGCCGCCGCCATGGCGGGTCTTGGGCTTCTGCAGTTCGGACAGGGCGGTCTTGCCGCCACCGCCGCAGGCGTCCTGCTCGGTATCGGCATGGGCGCGGAATATGCGGCGTTGCCCTACTTCTGCTCGCGCTACTTCGGCCTCAGGCATTTCGGATCGATCAACGCGGTGCTCTACGCCGCCGTCATCCTGGCACAGGGACTGACCCCGGCGGCGATGGATCTCAGCTACGGGGCCACTGGCTCCTATAACGAGGCTGCACTGGCGATCATCGTGGTGCTGGGAGCGGGAATGGCCCTGCTGTTCTTCCTCCCTGGCATCGGTGCCGACGGGCGCACCCGCGTACGTCCGGTCAAGCCCGTTGCCTCCGGAGATCTCGCAATGGCGGCAGGTTGATGCTCAGGGATGCCCGCTGAGCGTACGGACCCGATCGATCGACGACAGGCTCTCCCCCACCCATCGGTCGAAAGCGTCGATGAGTGTCTGGGACAGTTCCACATAGTCCCCCGGCCGCTCGGACAGCGTGACGAAACCACGCTCCGCCGCACCCTTGAGCACGTTGCGGACATGGGTGCGCGAGACACCGCCCTGCCCGCCGGCCCGCGAATAGAAGCCCGGCGCCGTGCGATTGTCCGGATTGCCGCGTACGGACTGCATCAGGATCATCAGCACCCGAAAGCCCACTGCCTCCTGCACGAAATAGTCCATCGGCGGGTTGGCGCTCATGATCTCGTTGGCGATCTCGAGCGTTCTTAGCCCGGCGATGCGGAAGGCCTTCTGGTAACTTGTCCGTCGTTCCAGCACCGGACGGTAATCGACCTCCGGACGCAGCAGCGCGAGCGGTGCGTGGAATACCCCCAGCCATTCGCAATCGGCCGCGACCCCGCGCTCGGTGGCGCGCAGCAGCCGGGCTCGGCGATCCCTGGGGTCAGGCACGACATTCAGCAGCAGGTCCCGGCGCAAGTTGGCAACGAGATCGGCGATCCGCCTGCCGGGTGCTATACCCATGTTGGGCAGCACTTCGTTCAGCACCTGCATCGATACACCGCCCGCCGGATCGTCGGGATCGCGCAGCGCGTCGAGCGAGGCGATCAGCATGAACGTAACCCCCTTCTCGTATTCGATAAGCGTGCGCAGCCGAGCGTCGTCAATGTAAAGGCCTGCCAGCCCGTCGATGAGCAGCACCTTGGCATCCTCGAAGCGCGGATGCGCGCGTACTTGCGCGATCGAGATATGCGTATCGCCGGCACTACCGGCCCTCCAGTTCGTGTCCATCAGCCCCTCGTCGCCGCAACAGCCCCCGACGAAGCCGCGGCGAGGCTTCGTTAACGATAAGCTAGTGGATTTTACGGATTTTCGTAGCCGTTCAAGCAGCGATGGCAAAAAAATGACCCGGTGGCCGATAAGGCCCCGGGTCAGGCTGAAAGGCGGATAAGTTCCGTCCTTCGGGTCGCCTCGGTCGGATACCCCGATGGAGCCGAAAGGCAACGGAACAATTTCGTAGTATTTCAGAGTCCTTGGCCACGTATCTTCAGGTCGGGTCGATGACGGTGCCCTTGCCCGGGAAGATGCGCCGCTCGATGCGTGCGTGGACGCCCAGCGTGCCGTCCACCACTTGCGTCACGCCGAAATCGGCCGCCACGCTCATCAGCGAATAGGCGTCCTCTTTGCTCAGCCCCTGCTGTTCGTGGAGCAGGTGGAGCATGTCCATCGAACAGTTCTTCATCGCCTGGTCGAGATCCTCGCCGAAGCCGTGGACGATCCAGTTCTCGGGCGTCTCCAGCAATGGAGATGGGAAGGAAAAGTCCTTGCGCAGGATGATCTGGAACAGGCAGTCGAGCGACGCCTCGATCGCGGTGCCACTGATCTCGCCGTCACCCTGGCTGACGTGGGGGTCGCCGATCGAGAACAGCCCGCCCTTGACCTGGCACTTGTAGAACATCGTCGAGCCCGCGCCGATGCGCCAGTTGTCGATGTTGCCGCCATGCAGCCCCGGCGGGATGGTCGAGACCGGCGCATCCACCGCCGGCGCCACGCCCGCCGTGCCCAGATGCGGACGGGCGGGGATGGTGATGCCGGGCAGCGCCGGGTGCCGGTCGCACACCGGGCAGTTGGTGATGGTGCCGGGGACGAGGTATTCGCCCGGGAAATCGTAGGCATAAAGGGCGTGGGCGGTGTTCGCGCTGGGGTCCAGCTCGTAGATCGTCACCCGCTCCTTCCTGCCGAACTCCTCATACAGATGCCCCCAGTTCGCCGCGAGGTTGGAGCCGTAGTTGTTGCGCGGCGTCATCTGCAGATAGCGCACCTCGATCATGTCGCCCGGCTCGGCGTCCTCGATGTAGATCGGGCCTGTCATGATGTGGACGCCGGGCGCGCGGCTGGCGGGATCGACCTCGCGGAAGATGCGCTCCACGCCTTCGTCGAACATCAGTTCGGGCGCATCGCCTGCATGGTGCGTGATCGCCTCGGCCTGCACCAGATCGCCACTTTTGATCCTGAGCGCCGGCTTGATCTCGGGCGAGAAGTAGCCCCAGTGGATCGTCTCCGGCGTGGCCTTGAGATGCCAGATCGCCGAGGGCCGCGTGTCCGCCTTCGCCGATGTCAGAGTGGTGACCGAAGCCATGCAGTGTCCTTTGTAGAGTGGAGGATCGACCGCTTCACTCTCTCCCGAGGGACGAAAAGGGTCTTGGCCGTCAGCGCACTGGTAGTTGGCAGCGCGGTGAACTGCGGGGGCTGCGAGAGGCCGCGCCTGCCCCTTCGACAAGCTCAGGGTGAGCGGGGTTGGGGGTAAGCCTCCCGACTCCGCTCCGGGAGAGTGAATTCGGAGGAAACCTCCAATTCCGCTCAGGCTGAGCCTGTCGAAGCCCCCGCGCCACACGCCCGCCCACCTCGCGTCAACAAACCGGACGCTTGCCGCCAAGAGCCGCGCGCGCATCTGGCGCAGACCGTGAGGCACACGAGAAGGAAGCCCAAACCCCATGCCCAACACGCTCATCTTCGTAGACCTGCCCGCCGACGATCCGGCCGCCGCCGGGCGCTTCTACGCCGAAGTCTTCGGCTGGCGCGACGATCATAAGCCCGAGGGCGTCTATCACCGCATGGTGCCGGGCGGCATGTTCCCCAATCCCGACGGCACCGACAGCCAGATCGGCAACCTGCATGTCGGCATCTTCGACCCCGCCAACGCCCGCCCGCACCCGGACGCCGAAGGCATCGCCCCGCGCGAAATCGCCAAGGAGGGCCGGAAACCGCGCATCTGGGTGCTCATCAGCGACGACGACACCCCCGAACGCATCCTTTCCGCCGCCGAGGAGCGCGGTGCCACGGTGCTGTGGCGCAACCACTTCTGGGGTACTTTCAACGGCCTCAACCACTGCTTCCGCGATCCCTGGGGCAACGAGATCCTGCTCTGGGGCAAGGCCGGAGATCCTCCCAGGATTCCAGACGATTACACCCACGAGTAAGCCTTTCTCGCAAATGCAATATTGCCTTCGCAGGTGCCGCATGCACAAATGCACCTGACGGCACTCAACGGCACCTAGCGTACCCATAACAGCACTCAGGATGGTCACCATGCCCGCGCCAACCATGACGGACGACTTCATCGAATCCCTCTCCGCCTCGGCCGTGAACCTCGAGGACGCGGTCACGCTGCCGCCCTCGTGCTACACCTCTCAAGACTTCTACGAATTCGAGAAGGACGCGCTCTATTACGCCGAGTGGCAGTGCGTCGGGCGCGAGGACTGGATCCCGAAGCCGGGCGATTACTTCACCACCCGCACCATCAACGAGCCGATCATCGTCTCGCGCACCCTCGAAGGGCAGGTGCGGGCGATGTCGGCGGTGTGCCAGCACCGCGCGATGCTGGTGGCCGAGGGCAGCGGCAACGCACGCGGGTTCCTGTGTCCCTACCACCACTGGAGCTACTCGCTCGACGGCACGCTGGTGGCGGCCCCGGCGATGAACAAGACCTGCAATTTCGACCGCAAGGCGAACAGCCTGCCGCGCTTCGCGGTCGAGATCTGGAACGGCTTCGTCTTCATCAACTTCGACGAGAACGCCGCGCCCCTCGCCCCCCGCCTGATCGGGGTGGCCGAGGCGATCGCGGGCTACGACCTCGCCTCTGCCGAGGGTCCGAAGCCCGATGAGGGCGCCAGGCTCCCGTGGAACTGGAAGGTGATGTTCGAGAACAACAACGACGGTTACCACGCCAGCCGTCTCCACGCCGGGCCGCTGCATGACTTCGTGCCGTCCGGCAAGGCCGAGTTCCCGCATTCCGAACCCGAGGACGCCGGGTTCCTGCGCTTCAACGGCACGCTCCACCCCGACGCCAGCTTCAACGCCACGCAGCGCGCGGTGCTGCCGATCTTCCCGGGCCTTTCGGATGAAATGCGCAACCGGATGACCTTCGCCAACGTGCCGCCCTCGCTCAGCCTCATCATGATGAGCGACATGGTGATCTACCTGATCCTGCGGCCCGACGGCCCGGAATCGCTGGAAATGGACACCGGCCTGCTGTTCGCCCCCGGCGCGATGAAGGACCCTACGTTCGACCACAAGCTCGACATGAACATGCGCGCCACCGCACACATCATCGCGCAGGATTTCCACGTCGACGAACTGGTGCAGAAGGGCCTGCGCTCGCGCTTCGCCCCGCGCGGCCGCTATTCGTGGCAGGAAGGTGCGCAGGGCCAGTTCAACAAGTGGCTGGTCCACCGTTACCGCGCTGCACACAAGCGTCTGGCGGGATTGGAAACAGTGAGTTAGGCTGCCCCCTACAGGGTTACACAACAAGGATAATTCCGGCATGACCGGCGTGCGCTTGACCACCAATGCTTATCCCCACGACCAGCGATTGCAGGCGTGGCGTTTCGCATTGCAGCGCGTGTCGCTGGAACTGGAATCCGAGAACGAGGACATCTACGGAGACCTCGTCAGCTTCACCAGCGGGCAGAAGATCCAGTTCGTCCGCTGCACCGGCACCGCGCAGGCGATGACCCTCGACTTCCGGCAGGAGGCGCGCTGTTTCTGGCTCGTCCTCCTGCTCGAAGGGCGCATTGCCGCCAGCAGCGGAGACCGCGAAGTGGAAATCGGCGAGGGCGACATGGTCTACGGCGGCGGCGACACCCGCTGCCGCATCGCCATGGAAGGCGATTTCCGCCTGCTCATCGTCAAGGTGCCGCACAGCCTGCCCGCGCTCAAATCCCGCTCGCAGCTGCCGACCGAGATCAGCGACCTCATCGCCGACACCGCCGTGGGTCGCATGATGTCGAGCCTGCTGCGCACCGTGGCCGACACCATCCTCGACATATCAGACGACCAGATCCGCCCGGTCGAACTGGCCCTGCCCGAGATGATCGCCGCCACCCTGCTCGACCGCGCGCCCGCCAAGCAATTGGGCGGCGCGGCGGGCGGGCGCGCGGCGATCCTGGAGCGGGTGTTCCAGTCGATCGAGATGCGGCTGTCCGACCCCAACCTCAACACCCACCAGATCGCCGCCGAGCACAACATCTCGCCGCGCTACCTGCAGAAGCTGTTCGAGAGCCACGGCGAAAGCTTCGGCCATTACGTGAAGCTGCGCAGGCTGGAGCGCTGCCGCCTCGATCTCGGCAGCCCGCTCCATGCGCAGCGCTCGATCTCGGAAATCCTGTTCCAGTGGGGCTTCAACGACAGCGCCTCGTTCTCCCGCGCCTTCCGCGAGCAGTACGGGATGAGCCCGCGCGAGTATCGCAAGTCCCCCGAGATCGCGACGAGCGCGGCCGAAACTCCGCGCCGCGGACGGCCCGAAAAAGCGCGCGACGTGCGCATGGACAACCGCGAGCCGCCCAGCGTCCTCAGCGGACTACCCAGCCTCGACGATGCCGCAAGATCGCGCCGCCACCACTTTCTGCCCGCGCGGCCCGACACTATCCACTGGGGCTATTTCAGCCGCTCGCTGCAACCCGCGCTCGAAGTCCGCTCGGGCGACTACGTCACGATCGAAACGCTGACCCACCACGCCAACGACGATGCCGAGCGCATGATCGAGGGCGATGCGGGCGCCGAGGCGGTGTTCCACTGGACCACCGACGGCAAGGCGGTGGAACGGCGCGGCGCCGGGCCGTTCGACGCCTCGGCCCTGGGTCGCGGCCCCGGCGAGGGTTTCGGCGTCCACATCTGCACCGGGCCGATCGCGGTCGAGGGCGCCCGCCCCGGCGACGTGATCGAGGTCCGCATCCTCGACATGGAGAACCGCCCCAGCCAGAACCCGCTGTTCGCCGGGCGCGCCTTCGGCTCCAACGTCGCGGCCTACTGGGGCTATCACTACAATGACCTCCTGACCGAGCCCAAGCAGCGCGAGGTCGTGACGATCTACGAGATCGACAACGAGCCCGGCGGCGCCACCGCGCAGGCGGTCTACTCCTATCGCTGGACCCCGCAGACCGACCCTTCGGGCGTGGTCCACGAGCGCTACGACTATCCCGGCGTGCCGGTCGATCCCGAGACCATCACCCGCAACTTCGACGTGCTGCGCGACGTGACGATCCCGGTGCGCCCGCACTTCGGCGTGATCGCGCTGGCGCCCGCACATTCGGAACTGATCGATTCGGTGCCGCCCGCCAACTTCGGCGGCAATATCGACAACTGGCGGCTGGGGGCGGGATCGAGCTGCTTCCTGCCGGTGGGGGTGCCAGGCGGGCTGCTGTCGATGGGCGATCCCCATGCCAGCCAGGGCGACAGCGAACTGTGCGGCACCGCCATCGAATGCTCGATGACGGCGGTGATCCAGGTGATACTCCACCCCGCCAAGACCAGCCGCAAGTACATCCGCGACATCGATTATCCGCTGATCGAAACCAAGGACGAATGGGTGATCCTGGGCTTCTCGCACCCGGAATACCTCAAGGAACTGGGCGCGAACGCACAAAGCGAGGTCTACAAGCAATCGTCGATCGATGCCGCGATGCGCGATGCGTTCCGCAAAGCGCGGCGGTTCCTGATGACCTTGCGCGATCTGACCGAGGACGAGGCGATCTCGCTGCTCTCGGTGGGGGTGGATTTCGGGATCAGCCAGGTCGCCAACGGCAACTGGGGCGTGCATGCGGTGATCCGCAAAAGCCTGTTCGCCGCCTGAAGCAGCGACCGTGCGCCCGCATGGGCAGGCGCACGGTCGAGGCGGGGGCGCGCGGCGTCAGCCTTTCGGGGGGACGAGTTCGAGCATCGCCGTGGTCGCCCCGCTGCGGCCGACCCATGCATTGCTGCGGGCAGCATCCTCGCGCAGCCGGGTCATGTTCCTTTGCGCATAACCCTCCGAATTGGCGAAGAGAACGCGCACGATATACTGTTGGTCATGCCCCACCCCGCGCGGCAGCGGGTGAAGCGTGGCGATGCGCTCCACCGCGCGCACCGTTGCGCGGTCGAGGTCGCCGTGACCCGAAGTCTTGTAGAGTTGGACTTGTGAAGGCACGCCGTCTTCGCTGCAATTGAACTTGACGGCGACGATGCCTTCGCTGGCCGGCATCGTGCCCATCGGAGCCGGATACCTGACCTTACGCTCGAATTGTCGGAACACGTTCTCCGACCAGTTCTGGACGCTCGGCGGCGCAATGACGGAAAGCGTATCGGTCGCGGTTTCTGCCCGGCCGCCACTCGGCGCTACGCACAAAGTAAGACCCACGACAGCGGCTGCAACAAACTTCTGCCTGTTCATTGGAGTACCCTCCCAATGCGTCTCACATCGACCTCAGACAAGCAATATATGACGCGCAAGACGCAATTTTACATATTTTCATGAAAAACGACTCGTTTATTGCGCGAACCCTGGGTCAATATTAAATCAAAATACGCACGCTGAGAGTCGACCAGATCACATAACGCGAATTAGTGTAGATTACTTTGCCTCGACATTGCTGCATATGCCGAGCGCCAGCATCAAAATCGCCATGGTTTCATGTGCATGCCAAGGGTTTGTCAGAAACGCCCTCATCCGAGATTATTTTGCAGCCACTGCCGTCGTCAGATGCATCCAGGTGTCGAATTGCCCTTGGAGCATCGCGAACTCCCCTTTGGCGTAGCCCAAGGCATCCTCTCCCAGCAGCAACACCAGCGGCGGCTCCGGCGCGGCGATGGCCGTCACAATCGCTTGCGCAATCATCATCGGATCGCTCGGTTCCTCGCCATGATGGCCGGTCAGTACCTGCCGCGCGACGTGCGCAGTCCCGGCATAGTCGGCGATCGAGGGCTCGGCCCCCAGCAGCCGCGAGGCGGCGAACTCGGTGCGCATGCCCCCTGGAGCTACGTTGGTCACCTTGATGCCGAGCGGCCCCACCTCCTGCGCCAGCGTGCGCCCGATGCAGTCGAGCGCGAACTTGCTGGCGCCGTAGATACCGGTGCCGTTCCAGCAGGCCATGCCGCTGATAGACCCGACATTGACGATATGGCCGGACTTTCGCGCCCGCAGGTACGGCAGCGCCGCCTGAATCACTGCCAGCGCCCCCCAGACGTTGACGTCGAACAGCGCCTTCGCGTCATCGATCGGCGTTTCCTCGATGGCCCCGGTATAGCCGAGGCCTGCGTTGTTCACGACCACGTCGAGGCCGCCGGTGCGCTCCTCGGCCGCATCGAACACCGCCTTCACCGCGCCGAGGTCCGTCACGTCGAGGACCATGCCGATGGCCCTCTCCCCCATCGCCTCGAAGGCGGCGACGGCATCGGCGTTGCGCACCGTGCCGACGACGGTATGCCCGGCGTCCAGCGCGGCTTGCGCAATGGCGCGGCCGAGCCCGGTGCTGACGCCGGTGATGAACCAGTTGCTCATGTCGAACTCCCTCACGAATACCCGGCGCACCTAGCGCGAGCAGGCCGACGCATCTATGCCCCTCGCGCCCGATGCCTTGAGCGGCGACAACAGCATGGGCGCAGGGTGACAAGAACCGCGCCGCGCCCCATTCTAGCCTTTGCCGAGAAATCCAGTCAGGGGAGCCCGATGATCCAAAGCCAACCGCGTCCCGAGAGCTTCGGCCTCCCGTCCGACACCGGAGGACGCGACCTCGGCATCTTCATGCCGATGGCGAACGGTGGCTGGATCCTGTCGAAGAACGCGCCCACGCTCGACGGGTCCTACGACTATAACCTCAAGGCCGCGCGGCTGGCCGAGGACATCGGCCTCGATTTCATCATGGCGATGGCTAAGTACCGCGGCTACGGCGGCGAGACGCAGCACTGGAACACGTCGCTGGACTCGCCGATGCTGATGGCGGGGCTGGCGCAGGCGACGAGCCGGGTGAAAGTCTGGGCGACCGTCCACACGATCCTGCAGAACCCCGCCGTCACCGCCAAGATGATCGCCACGCTCGATCAGATCAGCCATGGCCGCGCCGGGCTTAACGTGGTGACCGGCTCCTACAAGGGAGAATTCTCTCAGATGGGCGCCTGGCCCGAGGGCGTCGATCATGACGAACGCTACGTGCTGGCGACCGAGTGGATACGCGGCATCAAGGCGTTGTGGACGCAGGACTCCGTGACGATGGCGGGCAAGCACTTCACCCTCGACGACTGCATGTCGAACCCCAAACCCTCCAGGGCACCGTTCCTCGTCTGCGCGGGCACCTCGAAAGTCGGCATAGAGTTCACCGCCAACGAGATGGACGCGCTGTTCCTGTCCGGCGGCAACGTCGAGGAACTGGCGAAGGCCAGCGCCGACGCCAAGGCGGAGGCGGCCGGGCACGGCGCGAAGATCCGTACGTACTCCATGATGACCGTGGTGTTCGGCGACACCGACGAGGCCGCCGAGGAAACCGCCGCTCGTTTCCGTGCCGGCTTCGACGAGGAAGCTCTCCACGGTATGATGCGTGCCTACGGCTTCCTCGATAGCGAGATCGGCAAGGAGAACGCCTTCACCCAGAAGGCCCGCTCCACTTTCATGACCCCGCATGTGCTGGGCACCCCGGAGACGGTGACGGCGCGCCTGTCGGAGATTTTCGAGAAGACTTCGCTCGACGGGCTGATGCTGATCTTCCCGGATTATCACGCCGCGCTGCCCATATTCGGCGAAAAAGTGCTGCCGACCTTGCGCGAGCGCTTCCCGAGCCGGATGGAACCCGCGCATGGCTGACTTGCCGCACATCGACCCCGCCGGGATGATCGCTCCCGCCCGCACTGCCCTGATCGTGGTGGACGTGCAGGTCGACTTCGCCGCGCCCGAGGGCCTGATCGGTCGCTTCGGCATCGACCTCGCCCCGGCCGAGGCCGCGATCGACCGGATCGAGATGCTCATCGCCGCCGCCCGCGCGGCCGGAGTTACGTTAGCGTTCATGCGCGTGATGACGCGCCCCGAAACCGATTCCGAGGCTCTGAAGACGCTGATGGCCCGGCGCGGCACGCCCGGCGAGGAAGGCATCTGCCGGATCGGCAGCGGCGGCGAGGACTACTATCGCCTGTTCCCCCAGCCGGGCGACATCGAGATATCCAAGCTGGTCTATTCCAGCTTCCACGGCACCGATCTGGAACAGCAACTTCGCGCGCGCGGGATCGACACGTTGGTGATGACGGGCCTCACCACCGAGTGCTGCGTCGATTCCACCACGCGCGACGCCTTTCACCGTGACTTTCATACGTTCGTGGTGTCCGACGCCTGCGCAGCCTACGAACCGGACCTTCACGCCCACGCGCTCAAGGCGCTGGCCGCGAATACCTCGCTGCTGGTGACCACCGACGCGGTCATGGCTGCGTGGAGCGCGTGAACACCCTCTCGACGATGCGGGCCATGGATGCCATCTTGCTCCGCGTGGAGAGAAGTGTCGGCACCGCGCTTGTGTCGATACGCATGATTGTACTCAGCCGGTGGCCGGTGCCGAGAAACACCGCCGCCTCCACCCGCCCCGCCACAGGGATCATACCAGGATGAACACCCGTCTGCTCGTCATGATCGTGCTTCAGGCTTTGTGCCTGATGTACTTCCTGCTCTCGGCGGGGACGTTCAACTCGCTGGGCATGGTGCTGCCCTCGATGGTCGAGGCGTTCGGCATGACCTGGGCGCAGGCGGGCTTCGGCTTCACCCTGCTGGGCACGGCTTGCGGGATCGTCAGCCTCGCCCCCGCGCTGACGATCCGCAAGCTCGGCATCGGGCGCACGCTGGCGGCGGGGACGGTGATCCTGTTCGTGGCCTTCTGGCTGCTCTACACCTCGACCGGCGTGATGGGCTACTATCTGGGCACCACACTGCTCGGCATCGGCTACTGCTTCTGCGGGACCGTGCCTGCCGTGCATATCCTGTCGAGCAGTTTCCGGCGCCGCTCGACGGTGCTGGGGCTCTACTTCACGATCGGCAACCTCGGCGCCGTCGCCGGGCCGCTGCTGTGGTACGGATCGCAGAGCGCCGGGTTCGACTGGCGCTTCTACTGGCTGCTCTTCGCCGTGGCTTCGGTCGTCGTGGGGGGCTTTTGCACCCTCACCGCCGGACGCCTCCACATCGCCGCGCCCGAGGAGCACGTCGCGTCCCCGGGTGCACCGGCCGAGTGGACCGTGCGCCGCGCGCTCGGGACCGTGCAGTTCTGGGTCGTCGTGCTCGCCTATACCGCGTGCCTTGCGATCAACACGACCACGCACGGTTTCGCCTACCAGCACCTGATGGAGCACGGCATCGCGCAGGATCGCGCCTCGCAGCTCATAAGTCTTGCGGCTCTGGTCTGCGCGATCGGATCGGCACTGGCGGGCATCGCGGGTGAGAAGACCAGCGCGCGGACGCTGACGATGTTCTCGCTGGGGTGCCTGGGAGTCTCCGCGGCTACGCTGGCGATGATCGACGGACCGATCTCGCTGATGCTGTGGATGGTGACGTTCGGCGGTGGGCTGGGCTTCAGCTACGTCAGCACCGTCATGCTGCTGCAGTCCTATTTCGGACAACGCGCTTCGCTGGAACTCTATTCGATCATGATGGCGGTATCTACCTCGGCCGCGATCGGCCCGGCGCTGGGCGGCGCGGTGAAGGACCAAACCGGCAGCTTCTCCGGCATCTTCCTCGGCCTTGCGGTGCTGAGTGCGGTACTGTTCTGCGCTGTCGCGATCCTGCGCAAGCCGGGCGAGCGCGGGGTGCAGGCTGTGCAGGTCGTGGCGGCGGAGTAAAGACCCATTTGTCTCGGGGAGGTGGCGCCGCCGAAGGCGGTGGCGGAGGGGGAATTGCGCGAGGTTCTCCCCCCTCCACCACCCGCTGCGCGGGCGGTTCCCCTCCCCGAGCAAGCTCGGGGAGGAATTTTAGGGGATTTCCGACCTCAAGGGCATCGACGGCGCGGCACCCCTGCGCCCTACCGAGAGCGACGCCGCAGCGTTAGCCAGTCGCAGCGCCGCTTCCAGACCCACGCCCTGATCGATGCAGGCGGCGAGCACGCCGCAGAAGCAATCCCCGGCGCCGCTGGTATCGACCACCCGCTCGGCCGGAACCGCAGGCACGAACGTCGCACTCTCCACCCCGATCGCCGCTGATCCCAGCGCGCCGAGCGTCACCACAACAGTCTGATCCGGCCGCGCCAAGAGGCGGCGTGCCACGAGCAGATCGTCGAGCGTCTCCGGCTCGCGGTCCAGCGCGAGATAGTCGGCGAACTCGGTCTGGTTGAAGATCATCATGTCCGCCATGCCGAACAGCCGCGCGCCCGCCGGGATGGCCGGAGCGGCGTTGACGATCCTGCGGACATGCGCGGCCGCATCGCTGGCGAACAGCGCGGCAATGGCATCGATATCGGTTTCCAGCTGGACGAGCAGCACCCGCGTCACCGCGTCGATCGCACCGAGCGCCACCTCGGCGCGTGCCAGGAGGTTGGCCCCGGCCTCGACCGCGATCATGTTGTCGCCGCCGGGTTCGATCAGGATCGTGGCGCGACCGCTGCCCTGCCCTGCCAGCACCTCGACATGCGCGGTATCGACGCCATCACCGCCAAGCGCCTCCAGCAGCAGGCGCCCCGCCGCATCGTCGCCGACAGCCCCCGCCATACGGGTGACCGATCCGAACCGCGCCGAGGCCACCGCCTGGTTGAGTCCCTTGCCGCCGATCGCCTGCGCGCTGTCCTCTACCAGCAGGGTCTGCCCCCAGGCGGCCTTCGCCGGCAGGCGCAGCGCTATGTCGAGATTGAGGGAACCGAAGACGGTGACGCTCATGCTGACTCCCGGATCGGCTCCCTCGCCCAATCTATCAGAACTTGTACCCGACCGAGAAGAGTGCTTGGCGCGGCGGGATGTAGGTGTCCGAGATCTGCCCGCTGCCGTAAGGATCGGTGAAGCGCGAGTTGATGCCGTTCGTGTCGAACAGGTTGGTCACCGTGGCCGAGACGCTGAAGCCGGTATCGGCGAAGGCGTAGCTGGCGAACAGGTTCACCTGCGAGTAGTCGGGTGTATCGTCCTGCCCCGGCGTGTTGAATACGCGCGACTGGAACTTGCCGCGATAGATGTACTGCGCGCGGGCGGTGAATTCGCCGGGGCCGATATCGCCGGTCCACGAGAGCGCCGCCGATCCCTGTACCGAGGGCATCTTGGGGATCTTGTTGCCGTTGATGTTCGCGCGCGCTGCCTCGCGGACATAGACCGCATTGCCGAAATTGGCGAAGAAGCCGCCGACGCCGCCATAGCCCGCCGCGACCTGTGCCGCGTCGGCAGCCGTGGCGTTGAGGGCCAGATAGTCCTCGGTGAACTTGCCGTGCAGCAGCGACAGCGAGCCCTCGAACCTCAGGTGCTGCGTGGCGTGCCAGTCCATCTCCAGTTCGGCGCCGTAGACTTCCGCCTTCGGGGCATTGCTGATGCCCTCACCGAACAGCACCGCGTCCTCCTCGAGGAACTGCAGGTCCTTGTAGAAGTAGTAGAACGCCGAGGCATTGATCTGCAGCGTATCGCCGAAGAAGCGGTTCTTGGAACCGATCTCGATCGAGTCCAAAGTCTCGGGCTTGTAGGTCGGCTTCACGCCGGTCTCCATGCCGAAGATGGTGTAGGAGCTGTTCCCGCTCGCCGCCGCGCTGTTGATGCCGCCCGGCTTGAAGCCGCGCGTGTAGCTGGCGTAGACCATGTTGCTGGGGGTCAACTGGTAGTCCAGCGCGAACTTGCCGGTCAGGCGTCCGGTGCTGGTGCCGAGGGTCGGCGCAGGCTGGAGATAGGCCCCTGAAGTCTGCCCGCTGGTACCGCCGGACATGCTGTCGCTGACGCCGCTGTACTTGTCGTGGTTGTAGCGGATGCCCGCCGTCACCGTCAGCGCGTTCGTCAGTTCGAGACTGCCTTGCGCATACCCGGCATAGGCCTCGCGGGTGATGGCCGAGAGTTCGGCATAAGTGATCGCTTTGACCAGCGGATCGCTGAACAGCGTGCCCGTGGCCAGCGGCGGGTTAAGCCCGTCGCCCTTGTTGTCGCGATATTCGTTGATGTAGTTCTTGTTCTTCGAGCGCAGGTAGACCCCGCCGACGATCCAGCGGAATGGCCCCTCGTTGTCCGAGGCGATGTTGTATTCCTGCGTCCAAGAGGCGGTGTTCTGCTGCCAGGTGGCGATGTGGTCGTAGTTGTAGAAGCCACCGCTGGCCTGCAGGAACAGTGCCGGGTTCAGCCCGTCGCCGTCCCATGACAGGTCGCTGTGCAGCTTCTGGTAGCCGGTGATCGAGCTGAACGTTGCGCCGCCCAGGTCGAACTTGACCACGCCGTAATAGAGCTGGGTGCGGATATAGGTCTTGCCCGGGAAATCCTGCGTCAGTTCGCGCGGGTCGGGATTGGGATCGAGCACGTTTTTCTGCGCGGTCGCGTTCTGGTCGCCCTTGTACTGGATGGTTGAGAGCAGCACCGAGACGCGGTCGGTCGGGGTCCACTTGACGGCCAGCTTGCCGCCCCATTCATCGGCATCGTCGAGTTCATAGCCGGGCTGCCCGGCGACATCCGTGGCCTTGGCATAGCCGTCATGGCGCAGGCGCTGCCCGGCGGCACGGATCGCCAGCGTATCGGTGATCGGCACGTTGATGGCCGCATCGGCCTTGAGCATGTTGTAGTTGCCGTAGCCAAAGTTCGCCGAGCCGGACAGCGCCGAGGCGTCGGGCTGCTTCGACACCACGTTGATGGTGCCGCCGGTCGATCCCTGCCCGTACATCGTGCCCTGCGGACCGCGCAGCACTTCGACTTGCGCGACGTCGATGAAGGCAGCGTTCGCGGCGATCGAATTGAAGATGTAGACGCCGTCGACGTGGAACGAGACACCCGGCTGGGTCGAGGGGTTCTCCGGCGTCTCCGAACCGATGCCGCGGATCGAGATCATCCGCTCGCCGCCGCCGCTCTTGGCGACGACGAGGCCCGGCACGCTGCCGTTGAGGCCGGTGACTTCGGTGATGTTCGCCTTGTTCAGCGTATCGTCGGTGACCGCCGTGACCGAAAGCGACGCCTTCTGGAGAGTGACGTTGGTGCGCTCCGCCGAGACGACGATCTCGCCGATCGGACCGCCGCCGCCCTCAGCCGCCGCCGCTGCGGTATCGGCGGCCGCGTCCGCCGCTTCGGCCCGTGCCGAAGCCGGACAAGTCGCTGCCAGCAATGCGAGGACGGAGACGCCGGTGGCGCCCATGAATCGAGCAGTCGTGGTCACAATAACCCCCATCTGTGAAGGCGCACCGCATGGGTACGCGCGTTGGCACCGCCTTTCCGCTGCCGAAGATCCCCATTCCCGAAGGGCTGCCGACCGGTATTCCGGTTCGCCCTGCACTCGTCGCTTGCGCTTTTCCCTGAACCTTTTGTCTGACCCTGCCCCCCCCCGTGAATTGTGGGGTGAGTGGGCCGCCCGTCGAAACTTCGGCGAATCACACGCCGACGCAAGCGACAACTGGCCGCGTGCGCTCGCGATCAAACGGCGGGGCATCATGCGCAAAGAACCGGCCCTCAAGGCGCCTGGGTGACGATGGCCGCAATGCGGATTGCCTCAATTCTCATGAAACCCTGTGCAGTCTGACCCGTTGCCTCTGCCAAGAGCACGGCCAGAGGGGAAGTCAATTGCCGGAATACGTTTCGTGAGCAGCAGGGTACGCCGCCTTTGCGCGGGCTTCGGCACATCATTCCTGGCCTTCGCCCTGACGGCCAATGCCCAGCCCTCCCCCGCCGATCAGTTCGGGGACCTTTTCGCCGCGGTGCAGGAAGGCCACGTCTTCGAGGACGGCAAGACGTTCGCCGACGCCGTGCCCAGGCGCGCACCCGACGCGATCATGGCGGAGTACGCGGCGAAGCCGCCGACCTCTCCGACCGACCTGCGCTATTTCGTGCTCGACAACTTCACCGTCCCCGGTGTCAACGACAAGCCGCTGCCCCCCTTGCGCGAACACATAAGGACATTGTGGCCGCAGCTTTCGCGCGACGCGGTCACGCCGCCGCCCGCAAGTTCGGCGATCGCGCTTCCGTCGCCTTACGTCGTGCCGGGCGGGCGGTTCCGTGAGATCTACTACTGGGATTCCTACTTCACGATGCTGGGCCTCGTCGCCGATGGCCGCGACGATCTGGTCGAGGGGATGATCGACGACTTCGCCAGCCTGATCGAGCGCTTCGGTCACATCCCTAACGGCACCCGCACTTACTACCTCAGCCGTTCGCAGCCGCCGTTCTTCGCTCTCATGCTGGACCTCTCGAAACAGACCGACGGCACCGTCCGCGCCCGGCGTCTCGCGGCCTTGCGCAAGGAGCATGCCTACTGGATGGCCGGCGAAAGCTGTGCCCGTGCGGCGAAAGCGTGCGAGCGGGTGGTGCGCATGCCCGACGGCAGCGTGCTCAACCGCTACTGGGATGACCGCGATACGCCGCGCGACGAATCCTTCGCAGAGGACCGCGCCACTGCCAAGGCCTCCGCACGGCCTGCCGCCGAAGTCTACCGTGACCTGCGGGCGGGCGCGGAAAGCGGGTGGGACTTCAGTTCGCGCTGGCTCTCCGACCCGCAGGACCTGGCGACCATTCGCACCACGCGGGTGGTGCCGGTCGATCTCAACGCTCTGATGTGGGCGATGGAGAAGCGTATCGAGAAAGGCTGCAAACAGGCAGGCGATCAGCCCTGCACGCGCGAATTCTTCCAGCGGGCCGCAGCGCGCAAAGGCGCCATCGACAGATACATGTGGCAGAGCCGCCAGCGGCGGTTCGCCGACTGGCTTCTCGACGAGAGCACGCCAGGCAGCGTCCAGTCGTCCGCCACGCTGTTTCCGCTCTTCGTCGGCATGGCGTCCCCCGCGCAGACCACGGCCATCGCCGCAACCACGCGGCGCGCACTTCTGGGCGAAGGCGGCATCCGAACGACGATCCTGCGCACCGGCCAACAGTGGGATGCTCCCAATGGCTGGGCGCCGCTGCAATGGGTCGCCCTGGAGGGGCTGCACCGCGGTGGGCAGGACGCTCTGGCGAAGGACGTCGCCGCGCGCTGGCTCGGCACTGTGAACTGCACATACCTGGAAACGGGCAAGATGCTGGAGAAATACGACGTGGAGGAACGCCGCGCGGGCGGCGGCGGCGAGTATCCGCTGCAGGACGGCTTCGGCTGGACAAATGGTGTCACGGCGGCAATTCTCGAACGCTATCCGGCACTTGTACCCGGCACTACGCTGCGAACTTGCGCCCCGACTTCCGGCAGTGAACAGTAACGCCGGTAGCTGCGCCGTTTCGGGACTCGCTGTTCTTTCGTACAGCTTGCAGATGTTATCGTTTACATCTATATGTGATTCATGCGTGGCCCCGAGGGGCCTTTTTGTAGCCAGGCGGTGATCTCCTCCCTCCGCCACCTGTGCCGGACAAGCGCAGAGCCTTCTCGGGTCGCAACCGCAGACGGTAAAAGAGAAACCCCGGGAGCTTCCGCACTCCCGGGGTTTCCGATTCTCAGGCCCTCAGTATCAGGACATGCCCATCCGGCGGAAATCCGGCAGTGCTCCGTCGCCGCCCGCGAAGTCGTCGAAGGCATGTTCGGTCACCCGGATGATATGCTTTTCGATGAACGGCGCACCTTCCGCCGCGCCGACCTGCGGATGCTTGAGCGCGCATTCCCATTCGAGCACGGCCCAGCCCGCGAAGTCGTACTGCGCCATCTTCGCGAAGATCGCTCCGAAATCGACCTGCCCGTCGCCGAGCGAGCGGAACCGGCCCGGGCGTTCCACCCAGCCTTGATAGCCGCCGTAGACCCCCGCCTTGGGCGAGGGACGGAACTCTGCGTCCTTCACATGGAAGCACTTCACGCGCTCGTGATAAACGTCGAGGAAGCCGACGTAGTCCATTTGCTGCAGGACCATGTGGCTGGGGTCGTAGAGGATATTGGCGCGCGGGTGATTGCCGGTTGCCTCGAGGAAACGCTCGAAAGTCACGCCGTCGTGCAGGTCCTCGCCAGGGTGCAGTTCGAAGCCGATGTCGACGCCGCATTCGTCAAAGCGGTCGAGGATCGGCTGCCAGCGGCGGGCGAGTTCGGCGAAAGCCTCGTCCACCAGCGCGGCCGGGCGCTGCGGCCATGCATAGAAGTAGGGCCACGCCAAAGCGCCCGAGAAGCTCGCCTGCGTCGTCAGGCCAAGGCGCTCGCTGGCCATTGCCGCCAGATGCATCTGGTTCACCGCCCATTCCTGCCGCGCGCCGGGATTGCCGCGCACCGCTTCGGGAGCGAAGGCGTCGAACGCCGCGTCATAGGCCGGATGGACCGCGACCAGCTGGCCCTGGATATGCGTGGACAGTTCGGTCAGCGCCAGACCATGCTGGCCAAGGATGCCCAGCACCTCGTCGCAATAGTCCTGGCTGTCCGCCGCCTTTTCAAGGTCGAACAGCCGCGCGTCGTTGCTGGGCACCTGCACGCCCTTGTAGCCGAGCGAGGCCGCCCACGCCGCGATCGAATCGAGCGAATTGAACGGCTCGTCGTTACCGGCGAACTGAGCGAGGAAGATGCCCGGCCCCTTGATGGTCTTCATGTCCTGCGAACCTCTTTATTTCCTGTCAGACCGTTTTCCGCGCCCGAAACGCACGATCCAACCGCATCGCACTGTCGCGATAGAAGGTGGCGAGCGATTCGAGGAGCCTTTCCGGGCAGTCCGCCCGCAAAGCGCTTGCGAATACGACCATAAACGACGTTTCTTTCCCGTTTGCGACGCTGGTTACGGTCGTTTAATGAAAACGATACCACCGGCTAATTACCGGGAATTCCGCCATTCGCGCAAGCCCGGCACAGCCATCGCTTGACAACATGCGAGGATTGGGCCTTTTTAAGAAAAGAAAAGGTTTACATTGGTGGCGCGCGGCGATGGCCGGTGCGCCGTCGCAGGCTGAGGTATCCATCTAAATGCTGTCGTTCGGCGTCGATCTCATCACGTTCTTCCATCCCGGTTTCTGGGGGATGGCGAATGAGCAGGAGGTCGTCACTTTCGGCCGTGAACAGCCCCGCGCCTTCTGGGACCGCATGCTCGACACGCTGGCGCAAAGCGGCGTCACCGGCATCGAACTCACCTTCTCCCCCTTCGGCCCGGAAGGCCTGATCGCCGCCTATGGTTCGATCGAAGCGGCCAGGGACGAGCTTGACCGGCGCAATCTCGCCATCGCCAGCGGCTTTTTCGCCGACGTCGCCATCGAGGGCGGCATGGGCGATGCGCAGACCGAGGCCCGTTGGCTCGACAGCGCCGAGGAATCGGCGAAGGCGCTTGCCGCCTGGGGATCCGACATCATGGTCATGGGCCTGCCCATGCGCACCAGTTGGGACGCCGAGCCGCCTGTCTTCGTCGACATGGAATTCGCCCGCAAGGCGGCGGACTTCTGCAACCGTCTCGGCGCGCTGACGCTGCGGCACGGGGTGCGCCTCGCGCTCCATACCGAGGCCCACTCCACCTTCTGTCAGCCGCGCGACATCGACCTGCTGCTGATGCTGACCGATCCGGTCTACGTCGGCTTCTGCCCTGACAGCGCACACATCCTGCTTTCGGGCGGCGATCCGGTCACCGTCGTCGCGCGCCACATCGAGCGTGTCGTCACCGCGCACTGGAAGGACGCCAAGAGCGCGATGCCGATCAACATCCCGATCGATCATGGCATCCATCACGCCCACCGCGAATATTTCTGCGCCATCGGCGAAGGCACCGTGGATTTCGACGGCTGGGCCAAGCTCATGCTATCGAAGGCCGACCAGAAGTGGGCCATCCTGGAGATCGACGCCGTGCCGGATCCTCTGACCGAAACCCGCAAGTCGCTGGCTTTCGCCGGCGAAGTGCTGGACCGTCTTTCCAACGAGACCGCTGCATGAACGGCGCACTGACCTGGCGCGAGAAGCTCAGCTACGCGCTGGGCAACTTCGGCATCAACCTGCCGTTCGGCATGACCAATGCCTACCTGCTCTACTTCTACACCGACGTCTACGGCGTCAGCGCGGGCACGGTCGCCTCGCTGTTCCTGATCGCGCGCTGCGTGGATGCCGTGTTCGACCCGATGATGGGCCTGCTGATCGACCGCACTGAAACCCGCTGGGGCAAACATCGACCGTTCCTCCTATGGCTCGCCGTACCCTTCGCGGTCTGCGGCGCCATCGTGTTCTGGGCACCGCCGCTGGAGGGCTGGCAGAAGATCGCCTTCATCTTCGCGACCTATACGCTGATGGGTATTCTCTATTCCGCCGTCAGCCTGCCGCTGAATTCCATGCTGCCGACGCTGACCCGCGATCCCAGGCAGCGCAACACTGTCAACGCCCTGCGCGAGTTCATCGGTTCCTCGGCCACGGTCGGCATCGGCTACGCCGCGCTGCCGCTGGTCAAGACTTTCAGTAATGGGGACGAGGCGCACGGTTTTCTAGTCCTCGCCGCGATCACCGGCGCGATCACGCTGGTCTGCATGCTCAACGCCTTCGCCAACACGCGCGAGCGGGTCGAGGTGGACCATTCCGTCGCCAAACTCACCACCGCGCAGTCGCTGCAAGCGACGAAGGGCAACTGGCCCTGGATCGCGACGATGCTGGTCAACTTCTTCTTCTGGATCGGCTTTACCGGCCACATCCAGTCCTTCGTCTACTTCGCGCAGAGCGTGCTGGGCGAGGCGGAGTTCACCTCCACCCTCATGCTGACGATGCTCGCCGTTCTGGTCGGCACCGGCTTTGCGGGCGTCTGCGCCAACGCTATCGGCAAGCGCATGACCGGCGCGATCGGCGCCGCGGTCGCCACCGTCTTCACCGCGATCATGCCGCTCTCCAACGACCACACCTGGCTGATCGCGACCAACTGCGTCGCCTATATCGGGCAGGGTCTGATCGGCGGTCTGCTGTTCTCGCTGATGGCCGACGCGGTGGACTACGGCGCGTGGAAATCGGGCTACCGCGCGCAGGGCTTCTTGTTCGCCGCCTCCAGCTTCGGCGTGAAACTGGGCATGAGTGTGGGCGGTGCGGCAGGCGCGTGGTTCCTCAGCCTTGCCGCCTACGACGCCAAGGCGCCCGTCACGCCCGAGGTCGTCACCGCCGTCATGGCCGGGCACGTCTGGCTGCCTGCCGCCAGCTATGTGGCGATGGGCCTCTCGCTCATCCTGTTCCGCTTCCTTCCTGCCTACAAGAACGCTTGAGAGCCCCGAGCATGCGCACTGAGTTCGATTACATCATCGTCGGCGCGGGCAGCGCCGGTTGCGTCCTCGCCGAGCGCCTGAGCGCCGATGGCAAAAGCCAGGTGCTCCTCCTCGAAGCGGGCGGCCGCAACGAGGAACTGATGGTCCGCATGCCGCGCGGCATGATCAAGATCTGGACCAAGCCCAAGTGGTACTGGCCCTTCCCCGCCGAGCAGCAGGGGACACGCCCCGCCGGCGAAACCTGGTTCTACGGCAAGGGCCTCGGCGGTTCGAGCGCGGTCAACGGCACGTGGTACTTTCGCGGCCAGCCCCGCGACTACGACGCATGGGAAGCGCAGGGCAATCCCGGCTGGAACTGGGCCGAGATCGAGCGCTGCTACGAGGAACTCGAAGACTACCACGGCAAAAGCTACGGTCGCCGTGGCAAGCGTGGCCCGCTCGAAGTCACCGAAGTGCCGGAGGGCGACCCGGTCCTGACCGGCGCGATCCTGCAGGCGGCGCGCGAGGCGGGCATTCCCGTCCTAGACGACGTCAACGCGCCGGGCACCGAAGTCGCCGGTCGCACGCAGCAGACCGTGGACCCGCGCGGTAATCGCGTCACCGCCTATACCGCCTTCCTCAAGGCCGCGGCCAAGCGCCCGAACCTAACCATCCTGACCGGCGCGCTGGTGCGCCGCGTTACGTTCGCGGGCAAGCAGGCCACCGGCGTCCTCGCCGAAATCGAGGGTAAGGATGTTGCCTTCACCGCAGGCCGCACCATCCTCACCGCAGGCGTGCTACAGAGCCCCAAGCTGCTCCAGCTTTCCGGCATCGGCCCCGCCGACGTTCTCGCCCGCCACGGCATCGATGTGGTGCATGAGAACCCGCACGTCGGCCGCAACATGAACGAGCACATGATGGTCGCCCTGTCATGGCGGCTGAACAAGGCGCGCGGCCTCAACCACGAATTCCGCGGCTGGCGCGCCTACTGGCATGGCCTGCGCTACATCCTCACCGGCAAGGGCCTCATGGCCTCGCTGCTGCCGGAAGTCTCGGTCATGGCCTCGCTGGAGGCGGACAAGGACTGGCCCGACCTGCAACTCGGCATCTCGCCCTATTCCATGGCGTCGTCCGAGGACGACAAGCCCGAGGCCGGGCGCGGACAGACCGAGGCGGTCCCCGGGATCACCGCCACCGCCTTCTGCCTGCGCCCCAATAGCCACGGCTACGTCGAACTGGCGAGCACCGACCCCGCCGCCCCGCCGCGCCTCGTGCCGAACTGGTTCGCCGCGCCCGAGGACCGCGCCACGATCCTGCGCGCGATCCACAAGGTGCGCGAGATCATGGCCCAGCCCGCCCTCGCCCCCTACATCGGCGCCGAGACCGTGCCCGGCCCCTCCGTCCAGACCGACGAGGAGATCCAGCAGGCCGCGAACTGGATGGTTTCGACCGGCCTCCACGGCACCGGCACTTGCCGCATGGGCTCGGCCGAGGCCGGTCCCAATGCAGGCGTCGTCGATGCGGGCCTTCGGGTCCATGGCGTCTCCGGCCTTTACGTGGCCGACTGCTCGGCGATGCCGACCGGCATCTCGGGCAACACCAACGGCCCGGCGATGGCCTTTGCGTGGCGCGCGGCGGAGGTGATTGCGGCGGCGTGACGAAAGTTGCGCATCGCGCAACTTCGCTTGCTCCGCCCCTCGCGGCTATGTAACGTTTACATCCAATGGCGAACATCAAGGACATCGCCCGCGTCGCGGGAGTATCGGTAGCGACAGTGTCGCGCGCGCTCAGCACCCCCTCGCTGGTGCGCCCGGCCACGATCGAGCGGATCGAGGCGGCCATCGCCGACCTCAACTACGAGCCGAACCACCTGGCCGCGGGCCTGCGCCGCCAGCGCAGCGACAACGTGATCGTCGCGGTGCCCAGCATCTACAACCCGTTCACCTCAGCCTTCGTCGAGGGGATCGAGAACGTCGCGCGCGCCAACAAGATGCGCGTGCTGCTCGGCATCACCGAGGGTGACGTCGATGCGCTCAACAAGTTCACCTCGATGATCGCGGGCAAGCAGGCCGACGGGCTCATCCTGCTGGAAAAGAACCTCCCCGACATCGTCCTCAATCCCCCGGCCAAGAGCAAGCTGCCGCCGATGGTCGCGGCTTGCGAGTATCCGCCCGACCTAAACCTGCCGCGCGTGCGCACCGACAACCATGAGGCCAGCGCCCTGATCGTCGGCCATCTGGCGGAACTGGGGCACCAGCGCATTGCCGCGATCACCGGGCCGCTCGACCAGTTCATGTCGATGGACCGTCTTTCCGGCTACAAGCTGGGCCTTTTGCGCGCGCGGATCGAGTTCGACGAAGCGCTGGTGGCGCGCGGCGATTTCTCGCTCCAGTCGGGCTACGATGCGATGGTGCGCCTGCTCGACAGCGGCGCGGAGTTCACCGCCGTCGCCTGCGCCAACGACGAGATGGCCATGGGCGCGATGAGCGCGCTGCATCAGCGCGGCATTTCCGTGCCGGACGAGATGTCGGTGGCGGGTTTCGACGACTTGCGTTTCGGCGCCTTCGCCATCCCGCCGCTGACCACGGTGCACATCCCCACGGTGGAGATCGGCGAGGCGGCGATGCGGCTGATGCTGGATTCGCTCCTGCAGCAGGACCACGAGGGACCGGCGCGCGAAGTGGTGCTTCCGCATCGCCTGATCGTGCGTCAGTCGACGGCCGCGCCAAGAAAAAAACGCAAGAAAGCCTGAATCCTCCCCCCTCCCCGTGCCAGGGAGGATGCGCGCGCGTCGTCCCTCCAACCCCGTCATCCCAGCGAAGGCTGGGACCGCTGGCCTGTTACGGCCAACTATCGTCAGCACGCCTAGCCGAGGGTTGGGTTTTACGCGGCCAGCGGTCCCAGCTTTCGCTGGGATGACGGGGGTGTGCGTGCAGTCAGCGCACACAAAAACACCCGCTGGCGAGTGCGGGCCATTACGCCGGGGAAATCAACGCATCCGAAGGTAACATCGGGTCGGCGTCGGGAGCGTCCAAGCAGGGACGCGGGGTTTTGTTTTCCGTGAAGCTCTGGCGAGCGGCCGGGTAACTCACGGTGCAGCCCGGCTCGACCTGTATTCCATCGGAAAGTCCCATGTGGCCGTCGTTAGGGTTCGCATCGTTATCGGCCGAAGGCTATCCGGGATGGCCGTCCCAAGTCCTGCCGTGTGTCGCAGGAACGTATGGACAGCTTTTCCGGTAGCGCAGAGACAGTCCGGGTCTTCGTTTGGGCGCGTGGTTTGCGTGATCACGGCTTGAAACCGCATCCCGGCCCACGACGCCGACCCGATACACCTTTCCAGCGTGATCATCGCCGGATCGGATGCCGAGCCATACAACCTATTTGGCGATAAATGTCAATCGCGCTTCCACTTCGCGCGCGACGCCGATCAATCGCCGGTCGTCATAGCGCGGCGCCACCAGCGAGACGCCGATGGGCATCCCGCCCTCACCTTTGGCCAGCGGCAGATTGACAACCGGCGCGTGCAGCAAGGTCCAGGGCTGGTTGAACCGGGG
Organism: Novosphingobium sp. HR1a; assembly: GCF_015594425.1. Lineage (NCBI taxonomy): Bacteria > Pseudomonadati > Pseudomonadota > Alphaproteobacteria > Sphingomonadales > Sphingomonadaceae > Novosphingobium > Novosphingobium sp. HR1a. The sequence goes on along the minus strand of NZ_JABXWS010000091.1, from coordinate 47,397 downwards.
TTCCCCCGGCGAACGGCCGAGCGGAGCGATGCCCGGCGCGCTCGGCGCCAGCACGGCGTCGAGTCCGGCGATCGCCCGCTCGAACCCCACCCGTGCCGCCGCCGCACGGTCATGCGCCTCGCGCAGCCGAGCGTCGGGATATGTCGCCAGGGCATCGACCCGAAGATGGAAATCGGGATGCAGCAAGTCGGGCCGTGCGCGTGCAAGGCTCAGGAAAGCGGCCGCGCCCTCGCGGAACAGGATCGCGCGGTGATCGTCGTTGAGGTGCTCGAACTCGGGCAGCGTGGCGATCTCGACGACGTCGATCCCGGCCCCCGTCATGGCGGCGGCGATGCCGTCGAAAGCGGCTTGGCCATCGGGCGTCATTTCATCCCACCAGGGGGTGCGGAACACGCCGATGCGCAAGGTCCGGCCTTCGACGTGCGCACCGGGCGCGAAGCCGTAGATTTCGCAGACCCGGTCGATCAGGTCGAGGTCCCGCGCGTACCAGCCCACGGTATCGAGGCTATTGGCATAGGTCTTCACGCCTTCCCGGCTGATAAGGCCCCAACTTGGCTTAAAGCCATGGATGCCGCAGAAGCTGGCGGGGCGGATCGTCGAGCCGCCGGTCTGCGTCGCCAGCGCCAGCGGCACATGCCCGTCCGCCACCGCCGCCGCCGACCCGGCCGAGGAACCGCCCGGCGTGCGCGCAAAATCATGCGGATTGGCGCTGGCGGCATTGCGCCCGGCGGCGGCGAACTCGGTGGTGTCGGTCTTGCCCAGGATCACCGCGCCCGCCGCCCGCAAGGTGGCGACGCAAGGCGCGTCCTCGGCAGGCACGAAGCCGGAGAACAACGGCGAATTGTGCGTGAGCGGCATCCCCGCCACCGCGATCACGTCCTTCACACCCACGCAGATCCCGTGGAGCGGCCCCGGTTCGCCCGCATCCAGTGCCCTCGCCGCAGCCAGCGCCCCGGTATCGTCCACGTGCAGCCACGCCCGGACCTGCGCATCGCGCGCGCCGATACGCTGCAATGCAGCATGGACATTGGCCACGGCAGGGGCGTAGGGGGTCTGGACCATGGAAATTCGGCTCCCGAGCAGGCGGCGCCATAGCGCCATATCCCACGATTGTGACTTCCCGCTTGGCGCGTGTAAAGCATTACATTATGCAGTGCAGCAATGACATCCACAGCCTCAACGCATAGTGCGCCCGACCCGAGCAAAACTGGGGCGCCCTCGATCGCCTCGGTGCTGGCGACGACGACGACGATCCAGATCCTGTCGACCATGACGGCGCTGGCGCTGACCGGAATCGCCCCGCTCGTCGCCGGTGAGTTCGGGCTGGCACCGCATTACGTCGGTTACCAGATCAGCGTGATCTACGCGGCGGGCACGTTCGCCTCTGCCATGGCGGGAACACTGATCCAGCATCGCGGGCCGGTGCAGGTGGAGCAGCTTGCCCTCGCCTGCTTCGGCACCGCGCTGCTCTTGCTGACGAGCGCGAGCCCGTGGCTGGCCCTGCTGGCCTCGATGGTGATCGGCGTGGGCTATGGGGTGCAGAACCCGGCCTCGGCGCAGATACTGGGCGCGGTGACGCCGCCGCACCGGCGCTCGCTGATCTTCTCGATCAAGCAGGCTGGCGTGCCGATCGGCGGCGTGGTGGCGGCGCTGCTGATCCCGGCGCTCGCAGGATGGCTGGGCTGGCGCACGACTTTCGTGCTCGGCGCTGTGCCCTGCTTCGCGATGATCGGGGTTCTGGCGCTCAAGGGCGGGCCGGAGCGACCAGCGGCGCCTGTCACGATCTCGGTCTGGCGCGGCTTCGTCTATGAGCAGCGCCTCGTCTGGGGCAAGGCACCGCTGCGGGTGCTGGCGATGCTGGGGATGCTCTATTCCTCGATCCAGCTCTCGCTGTCGGCCTTCGCGGTGATCATGCTGGTCGAGCATCACTGGTCGATGTTCGCGGCGGGCCTTGTCGCCGGGGGCGTGCAGGCCTGCGGAGCGCTGGGCCGCGTGTCGTGGGGCGGGCTGGGCGACCGCTTCGGCGGGTTCACGGTGCTGGCGGTGATCGGCGTGGTCTCGATGGCCTGCATGATCGCGCTGTGGCGGATCGACGCATTGCCTGCGGTGGTCGCGATCGGCGTGCTGTGCCTGTTCGGCTTCTGCATGAGCGGTTGGAACGGCGTCGTCATGGCCGAATGCACGCATCACTGCGCGCCCGAGGATGCGGGCCGGGTGATCGGTGGGTCGCTGGTCTACACCTTCCTCGGCGTGATGATCGGCCCGGCGGCGATGGCGACGATCTACGGCTTTACCGGCGATTACGGGACGAGCTTCCTGCTGGTGAGCTGGGTTGCGGGCCTTGGCGCGCTGCTGGCGGGGCGGGCGGCGATGGCTTCCCGCGCCTGACGAAGCGCCTTGCTGCGGGGGCTTCGACAAGCTCAGCCTGAGCGGGCTTGAGAGGTTTACGCCCCCGCCTGCCCAACCCTTACGCTACATCCGCTCACCCTGAGCTTGTCGAAGGGTCGCAGCAGAACCTTACCGCGCAAAAAAGCCGGTCACGCGGGGGCGTGACCGGCCGAGGGTATTGGACGACCCGATGGAGAGAGAGACCGGGCCCTCAGGGTAGCGTAGATCAGGCCGCGACGAGGCGATCCTGACGGCAGGCCATCAGCGGCTGCACCTTCTCGCCGAAGTTCACGAGGCCCTGCTCGAAGTCGTCGAAGGTCAGCATGATGCCCTTGGTGCCGGGCACCGAGGCCGCTTCGTCGAGCAGCTTTGCCACGGTTTCATAAGAACCGACGAACGTGCCGATACCGAGGTTCACCGCGCCTTCCGGCAGGTTGATGTGACGCGCGGTCGAGCCTTCGCCGGCGGTCTTGTCGGCAGCGCCCTGATCGCTCATCCACGCCAGCGCATCGACGTCGGCGCCTTCGCGGTAGGACTGCCACTTGGCCATGGCCTTCTCGTCGGTCTCGTCGGCGATCACCATGCACAGGATGTAGGCGCCCACGTCGCGGCCGGTCTTGGCGGCCGCTTCGACCAGCGCCTCGACGGTCGGCGCATGCTTGGTCGGCTTGTTGAGGCCGCCCGCCGTGACGAAGTTGTAGTCGCCGTAGTTGGAGACGAACTCCATCCCGCGCGCCGACTGGCCCGCGCCGACGATCTCGATCTTGCCGGTGCTGGGCTTGGGCTGCATGTGGCAGTCTTCCATCTGGAAGTGCTCGCCCTTGAAGTCCGACTTGCCCTCGGCCCACAGGTCCTTCATCACCTGCACGTATTCGCTGGCGTAGTCGTAGCGGTGGCCGAAGTAGGCGTCGCCCGGCCACATGCCCATCTGCTCGTATTCACCCTTGGCCCAGCCGGTGACGACGTTGACGCCGAAGCGGCCCGGCGCGACGCTGTCGATCGTCACGGCCATGCGCGCGACCATCGCGGGCGGCAGGGTCAGAATAGCCGTCGAGGCGAACAGCTTGATCTTGCTGGTGACGGCGGCGAGCGCGCTCATCAGCGTGAAACTTTCCAGGTTGTAGTCCCAGAACTCGGTCTTGCCGCCGAAGCCACGCAGCTTGATCATCGACAGCGCGAAATCGAAGCCATAGCCTTCGGCCGTCTGGACCAGCTTCTTGTTCATTTCGAAGCTGGGTTTGTACTGCGGAGCGTTCTCGGAAATCAGCCAACCGTTGTTGCCGATGGGGATGAACAGACCAATATCCATTGCAGTGCTCCTGGGAGAGGGAAGTTTAAGGGAGAGGAGGCGGAGACGGTACGCGCGCGAGCCAGGAAGTCGCCTGTTCATAGGCAAACCCTCCACGCAGCAAGCATTGTTCGGAATTCGGAGCGCCGACGAGTTGCAGCGCCAGCGGCAGCCCGCGCGCGTCGAAGCCCATCGGCGTGACGAGCGCCGGGAAGCCCAGCATCGAGATCGTGCGGGTAAGCGCGGATAGCTCCGCGACCATCGCCTGCATCGCATCGCCGCCGGTTGCGCCGACCTGTTCGGCCATGGGCACCGGGAAGCGCGCGGCGGGGGTGAGCAGCAGGTCGACCTTGGCGAACGGGCCGCTCAGCATGTCGGACTGCGCGGATTTACGGCGGCCGAGCGCGGCGAGATAGGTATCGGGAGAGACCGCGGCGCCCGCCAGCAGGCGGTTGCGCACCTGGTCACCGAAATCTTCCGCCCGCTCCGCCAGGTGGCGTGCGTGGAAGGCGGCGGCTTCGGGAGCCCATATCTCGGCGGCGATCGCGGGATAGCCGGAGTGGTCGGGAATGGCGACATCGACGACTTTCGCGCCGAGGTCCGCGAAGACCTGCCGCGCGGCCGCGAAGGCAGCGGCGACTTCAGGGTGAAGGTCATCGGTGAAGTAGCTGGTCGGCACGCCGATCGTCAGACCCGAGCAGTCGGCGATGAGGCCAGCCTCGTATTCGCCGTCCACCAGAACGTCCATCAGGCGGGCCAGAGACCGGCTGGAAGTGGAGAGCGGCCCCGCCGTATCGAGCGTCTTCGACAGCGGCATCATCGCCGTGTCGGGCAGAAGGCCGTTGGTCGGCTTGAGCCCAGCCACGCCGCAGAACGCGGCCGGAAGCCGGACAGAACCGCCGGTATCCGATCCCAGCGCGCCGGTGACGATGCGCGCACCGACCGCCGCGCCCGAGCCTGACGACGAGCCGCCCGAGATCGCCTCGGCGTTCCACGGGTTGCGGCAGCGGCCGAGGTGCGCGTTGTGTCCTGTCGGCCCCATCGCGAACTCGGCCATGTGGAGGCGGCCAATGGTGATCGCGCCCGCCGCAGCCAACCGGGCCATCAGCGGTGATGTCTCGGCGGGGACGTGGCCGCGCCAGATCTTCGAGCCCGCCTCGGTGGGAATACCGGCACGGAAGAACATGTCCTTGTGCGCGAGCGGCACGCCGTGGAGCGGCCCGCGCAGCGATCCGCGCCTGCGCTGTTCATCGCAGGCCCGTGCCTGGTCGAGCGCGGCCTCGGCCTCGATCGCGACGAAGGCATTGAGCCCTCGCCAGTCCTCGGCGCGCTCCAGTGCGTCGGTGACCGCATCGACGGCGCTCAGGGCTCCGCTGGCGATCGCTTCGGCAAGTTCGACGAGATCGTGTGGCATGGCTGTCCTGTCCGCGAGGATCGCGTGTTTCGAGGCGGATGGGAAAAAGGGGCCTCCCACCCTTCGCGCTTGCGCTCGCGGAGGGTGGGAGGGAGCGCGGGACAGTCCGGAGGAGAGAAGGACCATCCCGCAGTTCCGATCAGAACGAGTAGGTCAGGCGCGCGCCGTACGTACGCGGCGGAGCGAACTGGACGAGGTAGGCGCTGGCATAGCCGGCGTTGCTGTTCGCCGTCAGGATCGTATTGTTCTCGATGTTGCGCACGTATGCGGTGATCGAGAACGGGCCGTCGTCGGGCGTGTAGGTGACCTGCGCGTCGCTCTTCCAGTAGGCGCCCTGCTGTTCGGCCGCCGTATTGTAGAACGTGAAGTAGCTCTTCGACTGGTAACGGGTCTGGACACGCGGGGTCAGGGTGCCGCCCAGCAGGTGGAAGTCATGCTGGATGCCGCCCGAAAGCGTCCATTCCGGAGCCTGCGTCAGGCGGTTGCCGGACAAGTCGCTGGCCGCCGGGCAGGAGGCCGCGGTGACGGTGCAGAATTCCGCATACTTCGCATCGAGCCACGCCACGTTGGCGTCGATGCGTGTGTCCGGGGTGACCTGCCACAGCGTTTCGAGTTCCGCACCCCAAACGCGCGCCTTGCCCGCGTTGAGGGTGTAGACGAGCGCCGTCGCCGGATCTTCCTGCTGGGTCTGCAGGTCCTTGTAGTCGTAGTAGAAGCCGCTCAGGTTGACCTGCAGCGTGTTGTTCAGGAAGCGGTTCTTGGTGCCGATCTCATAGGCGATGATCTGCTCGGGACCGAACGAGGAGTTGGTGGTGTAACCGCCCGCCTTGTAGCCCTTGTCGACCTTGGCATAGAACAGGTTGTCGGGCGTGACCTGATAGTTCGCGCCGAAGTGCCAGGTGACCTGATCGCCCGAATAGTGGTTGTCGAGGGTCGAATAGGCACCGGCGATGTCGTTGTAGCCGACCTGGTACTTGTTGTCCTTGGTGTAGCGGACGCCCGCTTCCAGCTTCAGCTTGTCGGTCAGGTCGTAACCGACCTGCGCGAAGACGGCCTTGGACTTGCTGCCCACGTCGTAGTCGAAGGTATAGAAGTTGAACGGATCGACCGCGAGCCCGTGGACCTGGAAGTAGGTCAGCAGCGCGTCGGTCTCCTTGAAGAAGTAGCCGCCGACCTGCCAGGTGAAGCCGGTCTTGTTGTTCGAGCTGAGACGCAGTTCGTAGTTCTGGTCCTTGACGTCTTCGTTCTGCTGGAAGCCGTAGTTGTAGAGCGTGCCGCCGTCCTGATCGTTGTCGCGGTTCAGCGTCGACTTCTGGAAGCCGCCGAAGAAGCTCAGGGTCGCGAAGTCCATGTCGTAGGAGATCGCGGTGCGCACGGCCTTGGTGCGGATGCGGGTATAGCCCTGGTTGTTCAGCTCGAACTTCTTCGACGAGCCGATCTCCAGCGAGCCGTCGGAATTGACGTCGGTATAGGGCACCGCCTTGATGGTCGAGCCGACGCCGTCCACGCGGGTCATCTCGCCGGTGACGAGGATCGAGAGGCGGCTGGTCGGGGTCCACAGCGCATGGACGCGGCCGCCCGTCACGTTGCCGTCGTCGCCGTCCTTGAGGCCCGGGTTGTCGCGGTAGCCTTCGTGGGTCTTGCGGGTGCCCGCGAAGCGGAAGCTCAGGGTGTCGCTGACCGGCACGGTCGCGCCGACGTCGAAGTTGAGGGTGCCGTAGTTGCCGATCTCGGCAGCGGCATCGAGCTTCCAGTCGTCGGTCGGCTTGACCGTCGCGATGTTGACCGCACCTGCCGTGGCGTTGCGGCCGTACAGCGTGCCCTGCGGGCCGCGCAGGACTTCGATGCGCTCCACGTCGAACATCGCCGCGTTGAGCGCGAAGGCGCGCTGCAGGTAGAAGTTGTCGACCGAGACGGCGACCGCCGGATCACCCGTTTCCGAGTAGTCGCGGCTGGACACGCCGCGAATGGTGATCATGGTATTGGCGTTGTTCTGGGCGATGTTGACGGTCGGCGCGATGTTGGAAAGCGCGTTGACGTCGGTGACGCCCGCCTTGGAGAGTTCCTCGCCGCTCGCGACGGTCATCGCGATCGGGGTGCTCTGCGCGCTGGTCTCACGCTTGGTCGCGGTGACGACGATCTCGCCGAGGCCCTCCGACGCGCCATCGGCCGCGGAAGCGGAGTCCGTACCCGCATTCTGGGCAAAAGCAGGCTGCGCGAAGGCTGCGGCTATGGAAAGCGCGCTGGCAGTGAACGTTAGACGCTTGAGCAAGACTGGAACTCCCTGTGACCCGTTCTGAATGATTGACGTTTTCATTAAAATGACCGATTCGCGGATGATTGCAAGCGGGTCGTTTTGGGAACGATGCAGCAATACATTCAATTCATTGTTTTATAATAATTTTTTGAAAATCTTCCGAAGGGTAACGTTTTCATTTTTGACGTAGCAAATCTACCGCTCATGAAGGTATCTACCAGAAAAACCTTGGAAATCTGCGCCACGCCCAATCACCGAACCGCGAAAACCCGATAGCGCCAGCTGTGGCGTCATACCCCGAATCACACCCTCATGGCCAAAGGTACGAGAGATCAAACGCGATGGCACTAACACGCATAAAACCAGCATGTTTAGGCCGCATCCGGCCTCTGGTCGGACAAATCGGAGCGCCATCCCGGGCGGGTTCAGAGACCCATCCGGTCGTTCATTTTTCACTCGCGTAATGTAAACGTTATCATTAGGTCTTTTGCCTTGGCGCGGTTGATTGCCTGCCCGGACTGCGTAGATCCGCCAGGAAGCACAACGCGAAGGATCACGCCCATGGATACCCCTGCCCGCCCCATCCGCGTCGGCCTGCTGGGCTATGGCTTTGCCGGAAAGACCTTCCACGCCCCGCTGATCGCCGCGTGCGATGGTCTCGTGCTTCACGCCGTCGCCTCGCGGGATGCGGGCAAGGTCCATGCCGACTTTCCCGGAGTGACAGTCCATGCCGCGCCCGAGGCGCTGATCGCCGACGACACGGTCGATCTCGTCGTCGTCGCGACGCCCAACGACACGCACGCGCCGCTCGCCCGCACGGCGCTGGAAGCGGGGCGCCACGTCGTCGTCGACAAGCCCTTCGCGCTCGATCTGCAGGAGGCGCGCGGCCTGGTGGCATTGGCCGAAACGACCGGCCGTCACCTTCAGGTCTTCCACAACCGCCGCTGGGACAGCGATTTCCTGACGGTGCGGCGTGCCATCGAGGATGGAGCAATCGGCCGCGTCACTCACTTCGAATCCCGCATCGACCGCTTCCGACCGCAAGTGCGCGACCGTTGGCGTGAGAATGCCGCGCCAGGTGCGGGTGTGTGGTTCGACCTCGGCCCGCACATGGTCGATCAGGCGCTCGCGCTGTTCGGGTTGCCCGACAGCGTCACCGCCAGCGTCGCCATCCAGCGCGACGGCGCACAAGTCGACGATTGGGCGCATGCCGTACTCGAATATGGGCAACTGCGGGTCGTCGTCCATGCCGGGATGCTCGTCGCGGGCGGATCGGCGCGCTTCACCGTTCACGGCACGGGCGGCAGCGCGGTCAAGCTCAAGGCCGACGGCCAGGAAGTGCAGCTCCTCGCCGGACTGCGGCCCGGCGCGCCGGGCTGGGGCGAAGATGCCGACGCCCTCGTCGTTTACGACGGTTCCGGCGAGCCCCGCTCCATCCCCGCCACGCCCGGCGACCAGCGTGGATTCTACACCGCCGTCGCCGCCGCGCTGGCGGGCGACGCCCCGCCGCCGGTGCGCCCGATCGAAGCGCTAGCGGTGATGGCCGTGCTGGAAGCCGGTGCCGCCTCCGCACGGGGGGGGCGCTCGATGCCGCTGCCGCTCACGCCGGAGGAACGCGCCGCCTGGTAAGCATCATCCTGCGGCAAGCTGGGCCGAGACGGAACCGGTACGCTCCAGCTTGCCCCAGCCCACGACCCACCCGGCCACAGCCGAGGCGATCGCGCGGATCACGACCCAGTACATGATCTGGCGATATACCAGTCGCTGCGCCACCAGCAGGTGCGCCGGGTAGCGCGCCCGTCCGCCGTCGAGGCGATAAGCGATCCATCCGCACAGCACATCGATCGCGGTGAAGGCGATCCAGTAGGCGCCCATCATGCCGACGTCCCCGCTGGTCTGCGCCCAGCCATGGGCCGAGACCCGCAGCGCGGTGCCGATGATCGAGACCACCAGCGCGAGGTCGATCAGCGGCGAGATCGCGGCGAAGGCGATCTGGAACAGCCACGCCTGCGGCAGTCCGACGAGGCCGAGCCCGGCAGGCTTGCGAGTGCGGATCACCGCGCGGTGCTTCCACAGGCACTGCAGGGTGCCGAAAGCCCAGCGGAAGCGCTGCTTGGCCAGCGCGGTGAAGCTCTCGGGCGCCTCGGTCCAGGCGACGGCGCGCGGGTCGTACGTGACGCGCCAGCCCGCCCGCTGGATGGCGATGGTGAGGTCCTGGTCCTCGGCGAGCGTGTCCTCCGGATAGCCGCCGACCGAGTCCAGCGCCGCGCGCCGCCATGCGCCGACCGCGCCCGGCACCACCGTCATCGCGTCGAACCCGGCCAGTGCACGGCGTTCGAGGTTCTGCGCGGTGATGTACTCGACCGCCTGCCAGCGGGTGACGAGGTTCACCCGGTTGCCGACCCGCGCATCGCCCGCGACGGCGCCGAGCTGTGGGTCCGCGAACCAGCGGGCGAGGCGGCGGATGGTTTCGGGCTCGAACTGGGTGTCGGCGTCGAGGGCGATGACGATCTCGCCGGTCGCCTGCAGCAGTGCGCGGTTGAGGGCGCTGGCCTTGCCGCCGTTCTGCAGCGTCAAAAGCGTCACGCGCGGGTCGTCGCCGAAGACCGACCGCACGATCTCGCTCGTGCCGTCCTTCGATCCGTCGTCGGCGACGATGACCTGCAGCGCGGGGTAGTCGGAGGCGAGCACCCGGGCGACGGATGCGGCGATGACCCGCTCCTCGTTGTAAGCGGGGATGATCACCGAGACGGCAGGCTCGAAATGCGGCGGTTCGGCGCGCTTGCGGCGGCTTTGATACCAGGCGAGCGCCGCCATGATCACCGCGCGCGCGATGCCGAGCGATATCGCGAGGTAGAACACCCAGGCCAGCACCGCCGCGACCGCCATCAGCGCCACGAACGCGGCAACGTCCACGCGCACGGCGGCAAGATCGGTGGTCGAAATGGCGGGCATCGCCCGCGCCTGCGGGATGCCGACGAGCTGCGAGGCGGTGACGAAGGTATAACCCTCGCCCTTCAGCGCGGCGATGATGCGCGGAAGCGCGGCGACGGTCTGGGCACGGTCGCCGCCGCCGTCGTGCAGCAGGACGACATTGGTGGCATTCTCCGGCGTCGCGGAATGGACCTGCTGAAGCACCTGGTCGACGATTGCGTCCGCGCCCGGGCGCTGCCAGTCGTTGGGATCGACGTGGAGGCCCACGACCGTATAGCCCGCCTCCTGCGCGGCCAGCGCGGGACCGAGTTCGTCAGGCGTCGTCGGCTCGGCGTCGCCGAAATAGGGCGCACGGAACAGCGTCATGCTGCGGCCGGTATAGGCTTCGACCAGCCGCTGGGTCGCATTCAATTCCAGCCGGGTCTGGCGCGGCCCGGCATTGGCGAGATTGGGATGGGTGTACGTGTGATTGCCCAGTTCGTCGCCGTCGGCAACGATGCGCTTGAGCAGGCCGGGGCTGCCCAGCGCGTTCTCGCCGATCACGAAGAACGTCGCGGGCACGTGCGCCGCCTCCAGTTCACGCAGGATGCGGGGCGTCCACGCAGGGTCAGGGCCGTCGTCGAAGGTCAGTGCGATGCGCTTGGGGTCCGTGCCGCCCGAGCGCTGGACGACGTAGGGCGTCGGCAGCGCGGCGTAGGTCTCCTCGCGGATCATACCGTTGCCGTCGGCGCGCACGGCGCGCTGGCCGTCGCGCGGGGTGGCGGTGATGCGCAGGATCTCGCCCGATCCCTCGATGTCGGCGCTGCTGAGCGCGCGAGGGGTCGAAAGGTCGGGCGTGCCGCCCTTGCGGAAGGCGCCGAGGTCGTTCCAGAAGCCGGAATCCTCGGTGCCGAGCCGCCACAGCGCCATGTCACCGATGCCGAGGCGCTTCAGCGCCGACAACTCGTTCCAGCTGGTAGCCGCGTCGAGCATCCAGATCGTGTGGTGGGTCTGTTCGTCGTCGTAAGCGAAGCCTGCGTTGCCGCTGGCGGGATCGAAGGAAATCTTCGCAGCGCTGTCGTGCGCGGCGAGCCATGCATCCTCGATGGCGAGCGCGTCGGTCTGGTCGCCGTGCCAGTCGTAGGCGTAGCTGCCCAGCGCGACGACGAGGTGCTCGGAACCGATGCGCTTCAGAGCGCCCTGCACTTCGTGGACGAACCAGTCCTGTGCGGCGATCGGGCCGGGCGTGCCGCCCTCCCAGTGCTGGTCGTAGGCCATGAAGATGACCTTGTCGGTAGCCTTGGCGAGCGCCTCGAGCGGCCAGCCGCCCTCGTCGTCGGCGGGGGTGGTGACGGCAAGCGAGGTGCCCTTGGGCAACGCTGCGTGCAGGCTGCGCAGAAAGGCGAGGTAATCGGGCATGGCGCGCGTGGGCAATGCCTCGAGATCCATCACCAGCCCGGCGTAGTTCCCCTGCGTGACGGCCCCGGCGAGGCGCTTGGCAAGCGCGAGGCGCTGCGCGGGATCATGCAGCAGCGCGGCGGTTCCTGCACCGTCCCAGCCGTCGGAGGCGACGTTCTGGACCATCGGCAGCACCTTGAAGTGGTGCGATTGGCCCGCGACCAGCCGGTCGAAGCGGGCATCCGGCTCGACCGTCACCTGATGCTGCGGCCCCGCGACGTTGATCAGCGCGGGCACCACCCAGTCGAGGTCGTTGCCGTGATGGACCAGCGAAAGGAAGCTGGCGTCGTTGCCCGGCAGGTAGAAACCGATGCTGAGCGGCTTCTGCCCCGGCCCCTTGCGACCGCGCGGCAGCCAGGACTTCAGCGCATGCTTCAGCGGCGATCCGTGCAGGGTCGAGGGCTTGAGGCGCGGCGTCGGCAGTTCCAGTTCCTGCTGGGCGGGCACCGCGACGAGCGTGGTCGCGAAAGCCGCCGCGCCCAGCAGCACGATGACCAGCAACGCGGCGAGGACACCGCGCGCCCAGCGGCTGCGGCGGCCGGTGGGGTCGTAGAAGATGGGCTTGCTCATGACGTCGGGTGTCCGGGGGTAAGGAATGTGAGCCGGCGATAGGCCCGGCGCAGTGTTCGGGACCTGATCGGCGCCTTAAATTTTCGTCATGTTCGGCGCGCTCAGAGTCTGTTTGAAAAATGCCGAAAGCGGCATTTTCGAATGCGGCACCGGCCCGCTCCCCCACCCGACCACCCACAGGATACTGCCGATGGGCGGTCGGGTGGGGGAGCGGGCCGGTGCCGCGAAATTCGCGTTCCGCGAATTTCCAAACTGTCTCTCAGCCCATCATCCCGGAGCGGAACCAGCGGCGCATGGCCGGAAGCCGCCTGAGGTCGCAGCCGCAGACCTTGCAGCGGCAGTTCTGCACCCCCGAGGAATCGACCGTGAACTTGCGCGAGGCGACGTGACGCTCGGCATGGCAATCGCTCAAGGTCCCGCTCATGGCTGCAACCCCGCTTCGGGCGCGACTTCGTGCAGCGCGCGAAGAGTCGTGGCGATCAGGCGCGGCGCATCGTGGCCGAGGTAATGGTCGCCGCTCAGGCCGATGACCCGCGCCCGGCCTGCGAGGGAGGGGCACAGGCTGCCCTTCTCTTCCAGCCCGTAGACGCAGACCACCGGCGCCCAGTCGACCCCGCGCATCGCCAGCAACGGGTGCGCGTCCGGCTTGCCGAGGTAGGCAAGGCCCACCGGATCGGCGCGGAAGTAGACGTCGTGCGCAGGCACCGTGAGGTCGATGGCAAGGACCCGGGCACGCAGATCCGGCGGCAGGTCCGGCGCCGTGGTCGCAAGGATGTCGGCGCCGTAGGACTGGCCCATCAGCACGACCCGGCTCGCTCCCGTACGCGTCAGGGCGAGGCGCACCGCGCCGGCGACGACTGCGTCCGCCTCGGCCCGGGTGCGGTGCGTGGCGAAGACAACCGGGGACGCGACCCCGACCACCGGGACGCCCTTGGCGGCAACGGCGGCGGCGACTTTCTCGCCCATGCCGAAGTGGAAGCCCATGTCTCCGGACAGGAAGACCGCCGCCACGCGCGGATGCGGCTCGGCGGCCGGGAACATCACGATGGACTCGGTGCCGAGCAGGCCAAGCACCGGCGCGGCCAGCGCAGTGAGACCCACCGCAGCCAGTGCGAACAGCCCAATGGCAAAGCGAGTGCGAACGCGGCTCATGCGATCAGCATCCTTGCCTCGGAGGTGATGGCGGGCACTGGCGCGATCGGGCGGACAAATTCACCCCCTCCCCCGCCGCCGATCAGGCGCGATACGTCGTGCAGCCCCTGGATCAGCCCGATGCCGTGCGGCCCGGCGACGTAGCGCGGTTCCCAGCGGGGGGCGAACTTCTCCTTGTAGCCGCGCAGGCCGCGAAAGCCGTAGAAGCGCTCGCCATGGCGGAACACCAGCGCCGCCGCCTTGGCCCATGCGGGCGCGAGCGGGCCACCCTCGATCCCCGACAGCGGCACCATGCCCAGCGTGAAGCGCTTGTATCCGCGCGCCTTTGACCAGAGCAGCAGGTTGGTGAACAGGAAATCCATCGTCCCGCGCGGCGCGTCCTCGCGCTGGCGCATGAGGTCGACCGAGGCTTCGGTGTGGTCCTGCGTGCACCACAGGTTGGCGAAGGCGACGATGCGGTCCTCCACCATGACCAGCGCCATGTCGAAGTTGCTCAGGTATGCGCGGTCGAAGGCGCCGAGGCTGAAGCCCTTCTCGCGCTGGCCCTTGGCCGTCATCCACTCGTCGGAGATCGCCTCCAGTTCATCGAGGATCACCGGCACCGCCGCCGCCGGCACCACCCGCAGCCGGGCGCCGGCGCGAGCGGCGGTGCGCTCCGACTTGCGTACCGAACGCAGCTGGGGAGTTTCCAGCTCGAACGTGGTGAGATCGACCACCGCCTCCTCCCCATACTTCACGATCTGCAGGCCCATGCCGATGGCAAGGTCGAGCGTGGCGGGCGAAATCTCGTAGAGCACCAGCCGTCCCTGCCTGCGGTGCGACATGTCGCGCAGGGTCCAGAGGAGTTCGCCCCACGATCCCTCGTTGCCGACCGGATCACCCATGACGACCCAGCTGGAACCCTTGATCTGGTACATGACGAAGGCGTCGCCCGCCTGCGAGACGAGGAACCGCTTGTCTCCGGTCAGCGCCAGCATCGCCTCGGTGCGCGGACTGGTGGCGAGGATCGCGCGGATCGCCGGGGCATCCTCCATCACCTGCGCGTCGCCGCGCGCGCTGCCGGGCGCGCAAAGCCTCCAGACCGCGAACCCCGCCAGCAACACCGACGAGGCCAGCGCCGCGCGCAAGTAACGCGGGGCATCGGCACGCAGGGCGAACTTCCACCACAGGTCGTCGTTGTAGGGTACATGGCGATAGGCGAAGAGGCCCGCCCAAAGCGCCAGTCCCGCCGCCATCACCACCGCCGCTATCCAGCCCGCGGTGAGTGGCGTCTCGGTCAGCGCGGTGCGGCGGTAGAAGGCCCGGCGCGTCATTTGCAGCAGCGCGGCCAGCGCAAGGCAGGCCAGCGCCTCCTCATAGTCGATGCCCTTGGCCAGCGAGAATACCGCGCCCGCCATCAGCAGCAGCCGCGCGGCAAGGCAAGCGCCGTCGAGCCGGCGGTAGAGTCCCGGCGCCAGCAGCAGCAGCGCGGTGCCGACGAGGCTGGCGGCGATATGGCTCGCCTCGATGACGGGCAGCGGCATGACGTCGGCCAGCAGTCCCATGCGTGCGTGGACGGCAGGCAGCGAGCCCGACAGCAACAGCATGCCGCCGCCAAGGAACGTCGCGCTTGCCAGCAGCAGCGGCGAAAGGCCGGTGGCGACGCTCTGCACCCCGCCGACAAGGCGCGCCACGCGGCGGCTGCGGGCACCCTCGCGCCAGGCCAGCAGCAACGCCGCCAGTGCCAGCGGGAGGAGATAATAGACGAGCCGATAGACGATCAGCCCCGCGAAAAGGTGCGCCCGGTCCCCCGGCGCCACGGCGAGGACCACCGCCTCGAACACGCCGAGGCCGCCCGGCACATGCGTCACCAGCGCCACGACGATGCCCAATGCATAGGCCAGGACGAACACCGGAAGCTGCGCCGGGTCGGCGCCCGGCAGCAGTACGAAAAGCGCCGCGCCCGCGCAGGCGATGTCGGCGACACTGACGCCGACTTGCGCCGCGATCTCACGCGCGGAAGGCAGCGGCAGGCGGATTCCCGGCAGCCTCAACTGCTTCGCCCGCGCAGCCGCGAAGCCCAGCGCGCCCAGCAGAGCCAGCATCGCCGCGCCGAGCGCATGCGCCGCCTGCGGCGTCAGCGTCACCGCGCCGAAGTCAAGGCCGCCGTCACGGACCAGCATCGCCGCACCCGCGACGGCCAGCACGCCCGCCCAGAAGTTGCCGGCCGCCAGCATCACCACTTTGGCGACCTCCGGCCCGTCGAGCCCGGCACCAACGTAGATGCGATAGCGCGCCGACCCGCCGGTCAGCAGCGAAAGCCCGAGGTTGTGGCTGAGCGTATAGCTGGTGAACGACGCCAGCGCGGCAGTGCGCCACGGCAGCGGGTGCCCGATCGTCCTGAGCGCTAGGAAATCGTAGAACGTCAGCGCGAAATAGCTGGCGGCGGTCAGCATGAGACTCAGCGCGATCTGGCCGGCGTCCAGCGCATGGACGGCCGCGCGCACCTGCGAGTAGCGGATTTCGTGCGTCAGCGTATTCAGCGCGACGAAGCCGAGGGCGATCACCGCCAGCACCGCGCCCGCCTCCACCAGCTTTCGATAGCGCGAGAGGAAAGCAAGCGGCGCGGTCATGCCGGCACCTGCGCGATGCGGGTCCATACCTGCGAGCGGCAGAAAAAGCCGCCAAGGATGCACCCGCTGATCTTCAGCCGGTCGGCCGAGAGAGGTTCGATCCGGGAATCGAAGCGGCGCCCCATGTCGGGAACGAAGACGGTGCCACGCCATATGCGGCCCTCGGGGCGGTAGTCCTGCAGCAGCTCGGTGCCGATCAGCGACGCGATCCCGCTGTCCTGCGCGTCGGCCTTCGCCTGGCCGCTGGCCCAGACCACGCGTCCGCACAGGCCTGGCCCGCAGGAACCGGTACGCACGGCGACGCTACCGGATGGGTTGAGCCAGACGCCCTCGACGGGCGTAGCCGCGCGCGCACCGAGCGGCACGGCGAGGAGCGAGAGAAAAAGGGCGGTTCTCAGCAACATGGTGCCGTTTGTGCGCTCGGCCGGATTGCCGGAGGCTCGCCACAACATGAACAATCGGCAATCTGGACGCTGCGCCACCCTCCCATCCCGCTCAGCCTGAGCTTGTCGAAGGCCCCGAGACGTGGCGCTGCGCCTGCCGACGCGTCGGCAAGCTCAGCATGAGCGAAGTGGGTTAAATCAGGAAAAGTCTACCCCCCGAGCGAATACGTGATCACGAAACACGCCACCGTCAGCAGCGACATCGCCAGGATGAACGCCGCATCCGCCACCCGCTCCAGTCCGTGCAGCCGTGTCGAGGACTGCACCCTTAACGCGAAGTAAGAGGCCAGCGTCGCCAGCAGGAACAGCAGCGCATCGACCGAGAGCAGATCGTCGGCGATCGTCTCATGTCCTCGCACCGACACCGCCACGCGCAGCAGCCCGATGCCGGTCATGCAGACCCCCACCATGCCCGAGGCGATCGGGCAGATCAGGCGGCAGGTCCGCTCATCGAGGATGGCAGTGTCGGTATCCATGTGGTCTCAACTCTTGTCGTGGCGCGCCCAAGGTGCATACGATGCGCGGAGCCTCCCCCGGCTGGAGGGAACATGAGCGAAAGTTAATCCGCTCCCCATCGCGCCGGAGGGCCACACGGCTCACAATGGAAGGACCGCAAGTGTGAGGAAGGCGCGTTGAGCCAGAAGATCCTGCTCGTCGAGGACGATGCCGACACCGCCGACTTCATCGCCAAGGGCCTCGACGAGGCGGGCTTCACGGTAGACCGCGCCGCCAACGGGCGCGACGGCCTGTTTCTGGGCACGGACGGCGGATATGCATGCATCGTGCTCGACCGGATGCTGCCGGGGCTGGACGGGATGGCGGTGCTGGCAGCCCTGCGCGGCGCCGGGCTGGAGACGCCGGTGATCATCCTCTCCGCGCTCGGATCGCCGGAAGACCGGATCAAAGGACTGACCAACGGCTGCGACGACTATCTGGTCAAGCCCTTCGCCTTCGCCGAACTGCTCGCCCGCATCCGGCTGCTGATCCGCCGCGGCGCACCTGCCGCCGTGACGGAAACGGTGCTGCGCTGCGACGATCTGGAAATGGACCTCCTTGCCCGCCGCGTGCGCCGGGGCGAGCGAGTCATCGAACTGCAGCCGCGCGAATTCCGACTGCTCGAATTCCTGCTGCGCCATGCCGATCAGGTGGTGACCCGCACGATGCTGCTCGAAGGCGTGTGGGATTACCACTTCGACCCCGGCACCAATGTCGTCGACGTTCACCTCAGCCGGTTGCGCAAGAAGATCGACGAGGGCGAGGCGCGCCGCCTGCTCCATACCGTGCGCGGCGCGGGCTATCGCATCGGCGCCGAACCGTGAAAATCTGGCACTCGACCACGTTCCGCTTCGCCGCGCTCGTCTTCCTGTTCCAGATCGTCGCGGCTGCGGTACTGCTGCTCGGCCCGGCGCTGCTGCTGCGATCCCAGAGCCATGCCGACGCCGTGGCCGTCGCCGTGACCCTGCGCGACGACCTGCTCGACGCCTATAACGAGGGCGGAGAGCCGGCGATCTCCCGCGCCATCGACGCCAAGGTTTCGCGCCGGATCGAACGGGCGAGTGTGCTCTTCCTCGCCAACCCGGACGGCACTCGCTTGACCGGCAATCTCGATAGCTTACCGCCCGACCTCACACCCGGCGCGCCTTATGCGCTAGAGAAGCTGCCGCGCTCCGGCCATACCGCGCCGGAGGCAATGCTGATCCAGTCGGTCCGCCTGCGGGACGGTTCGATCCTGGTCACCGGAACGGTGGTGGAGACGGAACGGCAGGTGCTGGCCCTGCTCGAACGCACCTCGATGATCGCGCTGGCGCTCTCCGTGGTTTTCGCGGCCTTCGCCGCCTACGTCTCGACGCGACTGATCCTCAACCGTCTGCGGGCAAGCGTCGCCACCTTGCGCGACGTGCGCGAAGGTCGCCTCTCCCGCCGCGTCCCCGCAGACGACACCGGCGACGCCTTCGCCCTGCTGGGCAGCGAGGTAAATCAGGCGCTCGACCGCATGGCCGCGCTCAATGACGAGCTGAAGCTGGCCACCGACGCCCTCGCCCACGACCTGAAATCGCCCCTGACGCGGATGCGCGCCGCGCTCGACCGGGCGGCGCAGCACGTCGAGGATCCCCTCGCCCAGCCCTTCGTCGATCAGGCCCTCACCGAAAGCGAACGCCTGATGGCGATCGTCGAGACCGCCCTGTCGATCACCCGCGCCGAAGCGGGCATGGGCCGCGAGAGCCTGGCCGACGCCGACTTGTCCGAACTGCTGGAGACGGTGGCGGAAATCTATGCGCCCATGGTCGAGGATCAGGGCCGCGCGATCGTGGTCGTCGCCCCGGCCGCGCTGCACATGCGGGTCCATCGCCAGTTGCTCGATCAGGCGCTGGGCAATCTCGTCGACAATACACTCAAGTACGGGGCTGGCACCATCACCCTGTCGCTGGTGCCAGAGGCGGACGGCGCGGCGGTCGTCGTGGCCGACGAAGGCCCCGGCATTGCGCCCGAGCGCCGCGAACAGGCGCTGCGCCGGTTCACCCGGCTGGACGAAGCGCGCGGCGGCTGGGGCGCGGGCCTCGGCCTCTCGCTGGTGCAGGCGGTGGCGCACCTCCACGGCGGAACGGTGGACTTGCGCGACGCCGCGCCGGGGCTGGCGGTGCGGATCAGGCTGGTAGAGCCGCCCCCGCGCGCCTGAAGGACCATTATCCGCCATTCCATTGCCGTCATACGCGCAAGAGCGGGGACCCATCTCCCGACATCGCAGGGTGCACCGGCATCAGATGGGTTCCCGCCTTCGCGGGAATGACGGGATCGGGTGCGGGGCCGTAGCATTCCTATGCCCGGTTCCGGTTGCGGCACCGCGCCAAGGCTGCAATAGCTACCGGCGGGTGCTCGCCGATCCCGGCAAGCAGGTTTCGCAGTGCCGGTCGGGCCGCCGGTGCACTTGCCCCCAAGCCCGGAGCCCCGCATGGTCCTCTCCCGCCTCAAGACCCCCAGCGCCCTTCGCCAGTTTCTCGACGGCCAGTCATCCGCCGGACTGTTCCTGATGGCGATGGCCGCGATCGCCCTGCTCCTCGCCAATTCGCCGCTGGCGCACGGGTACGAGCACGTGCTCCACCTTAGCCTCGGGCCGCTGTCGCTGGCGCACTGGATCAATGACGGGCTGATGGCGATCTTCTTCCTGCTGGTCGGACTGGAGATCAAGCGCGAGATGCTGGACGGCCAGCTCTCGTCGTGGTCGCGCCGGGTGCTGCCCGGCATCGCCGCGCTGGGCGGCATGGCGGTGCCCGCGCTGCTGTTCTACGCCTTCAACACCGGCGACACGGCGAAGGGCTGGGCTATTCCCGCCGCCACCGACATCGCCTTCGCGCTGGGCGTGATCTCGTTGCTGGGCAAGCGGGTGCCCGCCTCGCTGCGGGTGTTCCTGGCCGCTCTGGCGATCATCGACGACCTTGGCGCGGTGATCATCATCGCGCTGTTCTACACCGCATCGATCTCGCTGCCCGACCTTGCCGAGGCAGCGCTCGTGCTGGGCGTGCTGATCGCGATGAACCGGATGGGTGTGCGGAGCCTCTCGCTCTACATGGCGCTGGGCGCGGTGCTCTGGGTGCTGACCTATCGCTCGGGCATCCATGCCACGCTGGCAGGCGTCGCGCTGGCCCTGACGATCCCGATGGACGTGACGCCGAGCCATCCGGACGGCGATGCGGCCAGCCCGCTGCACCGGCTCGAACATGCGCTGCATGTGCCGGTGGGCTTCCTGATCGTGCCGCTCTTCGCGCTCGCCAATGCGGGCGTGCCGGTGCTTAGCCTTCCGGCCGAGGCACTCACCGCACCGGTCACGCTGGGCGTCGCGGCAGGCCTGCTAATCGGCAAGCCGGTGGGCGTGTTCGGCTTCTCGATGATCGCCGTGCGCCTCGGCCTGGCCGACGCTCCGGCCCATGCGGGCCGCCTGCAGATGCTGGGCGTGGCCCTGCTGTGCGGCATCGGCTTCACCATGAGCCTGTTCATCGCCCTGCTCGCCTTTCCGGACGCAGCCGCGCTACAATCGGAGGCGAAGCTCGGCATCCTCGCCGGATCGCTGTTTTCCGGCCTGCTGGGCTATGGTGTTTTGCGGATTGCACACCGGGAAGCGCCCGTCCCGCGCTGATCCTCAGGCTGCGGCCGACTGGTTGCGCCCGCTCCGCTTCGCCCGGTAGAGCGCCGCGTCGGCGGCCGCCACGATCCGCTCCGGGTCGCTGTCCACGGACAGCGGTGCGATGCCGACGCTAACGGTCGCGGCAATGACGCTTCCCGACGCCGTTTCCACGCCGACCGTGCCGAGGCGGGTGCGGATGCGCTCGCACACCAGTTGCGCGTGCTCCACCGACAGGCCGGCTAGCAATACGGCGAATTCCTCCCCGCCGAGCCGCGCGACGAGATCCCCTTCGCGCACCGCCGCCCGGACGATGGCCACGAAGCGCACCAGCACCGCGTCACCGGCGGCATGGCCGTATTCGTCGTTGATCCGCTTGAAGTGGTCGAGGTCGAAAACCGCGAGACAACCCGGCTCGGCGCCGATCGGCGGCGACGAAACCAGCGCACCCAGCGCATCGTCGAACGCGCGGCGGTTGCAGGCGCCGGTCAGCGGATCGGTCATCGCCTTGTTCTTGAGATCCTCGACGATATGGCGGCGTTCGGTAACCTCGCGGATGATGCTGACGGTGCCTGATATGTTGCCGTCCGCATCGACCATCGCGCGCACGTGGCTCTCCACCCATATGATCGCGCCGCTCTTCTGGATGACGCGATATTCGATGATGGCGCTGTCCTCCGGCGCCGCCAGCACCACGCGGCGCGTGTCGAGAACCATCGGCAGGTCGTCCGGCACGATAAGGTTGAACAGCGGCCGCCCCCCGAGCTCGGCCGCCGGATAGCCGGTAACGCGCTCGACCGAGGGGGAGGCATAACGCACCGTGCCGTCGATGCCGGCGCGCAGCACCACGTCGCTCATGCGGTCGAGGACGAGCCGGTGCAGCGCTTCGGCCGCGTGAAGACGCTCGACGATGCGCCGCCGCGCGTAGAGTTCCGCCGCGAGCGGCAGCAGCAGCATCACGATCGAGGCGAAATAGATCTGCAGCACCTGCAGCTTGAGCGCCATTCCGCCGGTCAGCAGCGCCGTCGGCCCGATCCCCGCAAGCGAACAGCCGAGACCAACCGAGATCAGGATGACGATGGACGAAACCGCACCGAACCGGCCCAGCCTGAACGTCGCGGCGATCATCGGCAGGAACGGGACGACGACGAGCGGAATTTTGCTTTGGCCGAATGTCGCCAGCGACGCGAGCAGCACGAGCCCCAGCAGCCCGAATGTCCGCTTGCGTACGCGCGTCCCGGCGGTGCGCGTCCAGTGTGCGACGTCGCCGCGCAGGAACAACAGTAGCGGCGGCGCGAACACGATGAAACCAAGCGCATGTCCGGCGTACCAGTCCCGCCAGGCCGACCAGAAGCCGATGTTACGCACCGCCGTGGTCATGACCGCCGCGAACAGCGCCGTCACCGCAGGCACCATGACGCCGCAGACGACCAGGAACGCTGTGACTTCCGCCACCGACTGGAAACGGCCGAACCGGGGAAACACCCTGCGCATCAGCCATGCCGCACCGACCGCCTCGATAATGCAGAGCAGCGGCAGGCCAACCCCGGTCAGGCCCTTGAATCCGAACAGCTGCGAGGAGCAGATCGCCAGCGGAGTACAGGCCAGGACCACCGGTGCCCAGCGTCGGCGCGGCGTGACATGGAGCCGGGCGAACAGCACCGCCCCCGCCAGCCACACTACCGCGATGCCGCCGTCGAAACGGGTCAGCACGAGCGCCAGCGACGCACAGGCGAAATACGCGAGCGCGGTGCCGAGCACCTCCCCCGGATACCACCTGCTGCGACGATACGACTCGTGAATCATCATCCTCGCCTAGTGAAACATGGTTTACCTAGGGTAAATACATATGGACATCTTCCAATAATCGCCGCTTGCAGGTGCATCCCTGCCACTCATCCGTCGCCGAGGAGCGGTCAAACTCCGCATGACATGTGGGCTCCGGGCGCAGGAACTGCACTCTGCAGTGACCAGTACGGATTTATCGAAAGGGCTGCATGGACGAGTTTCTGGAACGTCGCCGGGCGATGCAGGTATTGGGGCAAGTATTGGGCGCAGGCGTGGTCGCCACCTCGCTGGCTACCCGCCCGGCGGCAGCGGCGGACAAGGCGCCCGCGCCTCTCGCTCCCGCCCCCGCCCCCGCTACCGGCGAGGTGAAGATGCGCCGCGCCTATGCCGATGGACCCTATGGCCAGATTCACTACCTCGACGCGGTAAAAGGACGGCCGCTGGTCCTGCTGCATCAGGCCGTAATGACCGCCAACCAGTTCGATCGTGTCTTCGCCCCGCTGGTGGCCCACGGCTTCCGTCCGATCGCCATCGACCTGCCCGGTTTCGGCCTGTCCGACAAACCGCCGTTCGAACCTGCCGTCAGCGACTATGCCGCGGTGGTGCCGGCCGTGCTCGACGCGCTCGGCATCCGGCGGGCGGCGGTCGTCGGCCATCATACCGGGGCGCTGGTGACCAACGAAGTCGCGGTCCGGTTCCCCGACCGTGTCATCGCCAACGTCATCTGCGGCCCCCTCTTCATTCCCGAGGAGCAGCGGGCCGCCCTGATCGCCGACATCGGCGGCCGCGAACGCGCGTTCCGCGCACTGCCGCATGCCGCCCACATGAACCAGCTGGCCGAGGCGCGCGAGCGCTATGCGATGGGCACGATCAGCCCCGAGCGCATCAGCGACTATGTCGTGCAGGCCATGCTCGCCTTCCAGCGCGGTGCCTACTGGTACGGCCACAATGCGGGCCTGACCTACCGACAGGAGGGACCGTTGATGAAGATCCGCCAGCCCACGCTGCTTCTGACCAACACCGGCGACATGCTCTACCAGTCGGCCCTGAAAGCCAAGGAAATGCGCCCGGATTTCAAGCTGGTGGAACTGCAGGGCGGCGGCATCGACATCGTCGATCAGCAGCCCGGGCAGTGGTCCGCCGCGATCGCCGATTTCCTGCGTCCGATCCTCTGACCCAGCAGGCTGATATCCCTGTTTCCATTTCCCTTTTCATCCCGACGAACTGCGGATACGCTGCGGGCATCTGGCGGAAGTGGGCGATCCAATGTTCGGTTTTCTGAAGAAGCAGTTCGTCGATGTCATCGACTGGCTGGAGCGGCCCGGCGACCTTGCCTGGCGCGTTCCGTTCGAGGATCGCGAAATCCAGAACGGCGCCCAGTTGACCGTGCGCGAAGGCCAAATGGCGCTGTTCGTCAACGAAGGCAATCTGGCGGATACCTTCGAATCCGGCCTGCACCGGCTCGATACCGCGAACCTGCCGGTGCTCACCAGCCTGATGCACTGGGACAAGGGCTTTCGCTCGCCGTTCAAGTCGGACGTCGTGTTCCTGTCGTTCAAGGAGCAACAGGGCCTGAAGTGGGGCACCGGCCAGCCGGTGACGGTACGCGACGCCGAATTCGGCCCGCTGCGCCTGCGCGCCTTCGGCTCCTATTCGTTCCGCATCGCCGCGGTCGAGCCGTTCGTGGACCGGATCCTTGGCACGCTCGACGGCGTCAGCACTGCGTCTCTCGAGCCGCAACTGCGCGCCGCGATCCAGACTGCGATCGCCACCGCGCTCGGCGGCGGCGGGGTGCCGTTCCTCGATCTCGCGGCCAACCAGCAGGCGCTCTCCGAACGCATCCGCGTGGAAGTCGACAAGGCCTTCGCGCAGTGGGGCCTGACCTGCCTCTCCTTCTACGTCGAGAGCATCTCGCTTCCGGAGGAAGTGCAGGCCCATCTCGACAAGGGCTCCTCGATGCGCGTGCTGGGCGACCTCGGCAACTACACCCGCTTCCAGGCGGCGGAGGCCATCGAGGCCGCAGCCGGGCAGGAAGGCGGATCGGTGGCCGGGATCGGCGCGGGCGTGGCCGCAGCGACGGCGCTCGGCGGCGCCATGGCGCAGGGCCTCGGCACGCAGGCTACGGCCGCCGCCGCTCCCGCCGTAGGACCCCATCGCCACCATCGAAAAACTGCACAAGCTGGTGACCCTGGGCGCGCTCAGCCAGGAGGAGTTCGACGCCAAGAAGGCCGAGCTTCTCTCGCGCATCCGCTGACACGCCTTCGGGGGGAGACGTGAGCAACTGTCCTTCATGCGGCGCGGCCCTGCCTGTGCGCAGCGGCGTCCTGCCCTATACCACCTGCGCCTACTGCCGCTCGCTGCTCCTGCGTGACGGGCTGGAGGTGCAGGACGTCGGAAAGATTGCTGTCCTGCCGCCCGACGTCTCGCCGATTCAGCTGGGCACCGGCCTGCAGGTCGAGGGACTTGCGCTCACCGTCGTCGGGCGGGTCCGCTGGGGCTGGGCCGACGGCTCGTGGAACGAGTGGCTGCTCGATGGCGGCGACGGCACCGAGCGCTGGCTGGGCGAGGCGATGGGGGCGTTCATGCTGACCGCCGCGCGCGCCGACCTCCTCGAACAGCCGATGATCGCGGACTTCGCGGCAGGCGGGCAAATCGCGGTCGGCGCCCGTCTCGCGGTGGAAGGCGTCACCTTGCTGACCATCGACTGCAAGGAGGCCGAATGCCTCGGTAGCGAGGGGGACCTGCCGTTCCCGACGCTTCCGGGTCGCACGATGACCAGCATCGACTTTCGCGGCCCCAACCGTGAGGCGGTAAGCCTGCAGCGCGATGCGCGGGGGGCGTCGGTCTGGCTGGGCTATTACAGCGACCTCGCCTCGCTCGCGCCCTCGAACCTGCGTGCGATCGACGGGTGGATCATCCCGCGCGAGCTGATGCGATGACCGCCGTGCGCACGGTCGCCTGTCCGAACTGCGGCGGCACGCTGGAAGTGCGCGCGGCGGGGCTCAGCGTCAACCTCGCCTGCAGCTATTGCGGCTCGCTGCTCGACATCGCCCGCCCCGAAGTCGCGCTCATCGAGGCGCATGACAAGGCCGCCCGAGGCTTCCACCTGTCGCCCGGCAGGCGCGGCACCCTGTTCGACGTCGAATGGGAGGCCGTCGGCGCGCTGCGACGGCGGGATTCGGGTTATACCTGGGAAGAGTACCTTCTTTTCAACCCTTACGCGGGCTATCGCTGGCTGGTCCTGAGCGATCGCGAATGGCAGTTCGGCACTATGCTGCTCGACCTGCCCGAAGGCGATGACGACACCGTGACCTGGCGCGGCGAACGCTACACGCGCGACGGCGAGGCATCGACCAGCGAGACCACTGCCGTGCTCGGCGAGTTCTACTGGCGCGTGCGTGCAGGCGACACTGTGGAAGCGGCCCTCTACGAACGCGGCGACACCGTGCTGTCGCGCGAAGGCGGTGGCGGGGAGGTCAACTGGACCCAGCTTGTCCCGCTGGAAGACGGCACCGTCGCCGAGGCATTCGGCCTCGTTCCTCTGAAAGCAAAGCGCGCCGTCCGTAGTCCCGTACCGTCGCCCGGCATCTTCGACGACCTGCCGACGATGTTTGGCCTCGCCAGCGCAGCTCTCGTCGCGCTGCTGCTGGCGATGGTGCTGATCTCCGGCCCGGTGGAGCGCGCCTCCGGCAGCGTCGATGCCCCCTTCGCCGCCACGCGCGAGGGCGTGAAGATTGGCACCCTCACCGTCCGCCGCCCATGGCAGTTCGTGACCGTCACCGCGCGCGGCAGCGATTTCGACAACCGCTGGGTCGATCTCGACTACAGCCTCGTCGACCGTGCCACCGGCCAGTCGATCGACGGCTATGGCATCGTCGAGCATTATTCCGGCTACGACAGCGACGGGTCGTGGACCGAGGGTAGCCGCAAGGGTTCGACCCTGCTGGGCAAGGTCCCGCGCGGCACGTACGACCTCTATGTCGATGCCGCCGCCCACGGCTGGCCCAGCGACCCGCCGCCGAATACCTCGGGATGGTCCTCGCTGCCCGAGACGGTCTCCGTCTCGATCGAGGCGGAGACCGGCGCCCTTCCCTGGGGCAACTGGTGGACGGCGGCGTTGCTGCTTTTCGCGTTCCCCTGCGTCGCGGTGTGGCGCCGCTATCGCGAGGAGAACGCCGGATGACGCCGCGCCTGATCCTGTTCCTGCTGTGGATCGCGATGGTCATGGCCGGGTGCCTCAGCGCATCGTATTATGCCTGGTCGCCTTTCTCCGACGAGGAGCGGCCCATGCACGCGGGCGGCTCCTACGGCCCGACGCACAAGTAACCTTCAAGGAGACGGCCCATGCTGACACTCTCGGTCTTCCTCGCCACCCTGCTCTATGCCGCACTCGGCATCGTGATATTCGTGTTCAGCTTCGTGCTGGTCGACAAGCTGACCCCCGGCGAACTGTGGCGCGAGATCATCGAGCGCCGCAACATGGCCGTCGCTCTGCTGGCGGGCGCGGTGGCGCTGGGCATCTCCAACATCATCGCCGCCGCCATCCATGGCTGACCATCGTGGCTGAAGCCGCCCCTCTCGTCCCGACCGACGCCTCGGAGCGCGCGCCCGCCTCGCTGGCGGTGATCCTGCTCGTCTCGGTGCTGGTGGTCGCAACGTGCGGGCTGATCTACGAACTGCTCGCGGGCACCCTCGCCAGCTACCTGCTGGGCGACAGCGTCACGCAGTTCTCGACGGTGATCGGCACCTATCTGTTCGCCATGGGCGTGGGCAGTTGGCTGTCCCGCCACGTCAGGCGCGACGAGATGGGCGTCTTCGTCCGTGTCGAGATCCTGATCGCCGCGCTCGGCGGATGGTCGGCGGCAGGGTTGTTCCTGCTCTTCCCGCTGGTAGGGGATTTCCGCATCGCGCTCTACGCGCTGGTGCTGGCGATCGGCGTGTTGGTGGGGCTGGAGATTCCCCTCCTGATCCGCATCCTGCGCCACCGCTTCGCCTTTCGCGAACTGGTCTCCAACGTCCTGACCTACGACTACGTCGGCGCGCTCATCGCATCGCTGCTGTTCCCGCTGGTGCTGGTGCCCTGGCTGGGAATGATGCGCACGGGGTTCGTCTTCGGTCTCGCCAATGTCGCCGTGGCCCTCGCCCTGCTGGTCGCGCTGCGCGGGCAGCGCCGGATCGCGGTGGACGTCATCGCCGCGCTGGCCGTGGCCGCCAGCCTCGTTGCCGGACTTCTCGCCGCCGACCGGATGCAGCGCTGGTCCGAGGTCGCCTTCTACAGCGAGCCGGTGATCTATGCCCGCTCGACACCTTACCAGCGCATGGTGCTGACCCGGCGGGGAGAGGACCTGCGGCTGTACCTCAACGGCAACCTGCAGTTCTCCACCCGCGACGAGTACCGCTACCACGAGGCGCTGGTCTGGCCGGTGCTCGGCCGCGTCGCCCGCCCGAGCGCCGTTCTGATCCTCGGCGGCGGCGACGGTCTTGCCGCCCGCGAAGTGCTGCGCGACCCGCGCGTGCGGCATGTCACTCTCGTCGATCTCGACCCGGAGATGACGCGCCTGTTCCGCGACACGCCGCAACTGGCTGCGCTGAACGCCGGGTCGCTGTCCTCGCCCCGGATGCACGTCCACAATGCCGACGCGTTCCGCTGGGTTCGCGAGGCGCGCGGCACGTATGACGCAGTAATCGTGGACTTTCCCGATCCGACCGAATTCTCGCTGGGCAAGCTCTATACGGAGAGCTTCTACCGCGAAGTCGCCCGGCTGCTCGCGCCGGACGGCGTGATGACGGTGCAGAGCACCTCGCCGCTGATCGCGCCCGAATCCTACTGGACGGTCGCCACCACACTGGAAGCCGCAGGGCTGCGTGCGCGAGGCTACCACGCCTATGTTCCCAGCTTCGGCGAATGGGGCTTCACCCTTGCCGCGCATCGCCCCCTTGCCGAAGCCGTGCGCCTGCCGCCGCGCCTGCGCTTCCTGACCCCATCGAGCGAACGCGCGATGTTCGATTTCCCGCCCGACATGGCGCGCCGCCCGACCCCGGTGAACCGGCTCGACAACCAGGCGCTGGTGCGCAGCTTCGCGCGCGAATGGGGCCATTATGAAGGTTGATGCCAGTCGGCGCGCGGTTCTTGCAGGCGGCTCGGCGGCCGTTGGTGCCTCGCTGCTCAGCGGCTGCGCCCGGCCCGTGATGGCCGGAACCCTGGGCGGCGCCGACTGGCAGCGCGGCCACCGCCTTCGCGACGGCGCGTTTCCCGCGCCGGAAGGCCCGGTCGAGGACATCGACGTCGTCATCGCAGGCGGCGGCGTCGCCGGTCTGGCGGCGGGCTGGCGGCTGGCGGAAGCGGGTTTCGGCGACTTCGCCGTTTTCGAACTGGAGGAGCACACCGGCGGCAATGCCCGGTCGGGCCGCAATGCGGTCAGCGCCTATCCGCTTGGCGCCCATTACCTGCCGGTCCCGAATCGCGAGGCGAAGGCGCTGCGCCACATGCTGCGCGGCTTCGGCATGATCGTGGGCGATACGGCCGACGGCCCGGTCTACGATCCCTATCAGCTTTGCGCCGACCTTGAGGAACGCCTGCTCTGGCGAGGCGAGTGGCAGGAGGGCCTCTTCCCGCAAACCGGCCTCCCTCCCGCGCAGCAGGCACAACGCCGCGCGTTCGAACGGCGCATGGCGGACTTTCGCGGCGCTGTGGGCGCGGACGGACGGCCTGCCTTTGCCGTACCCTCCCCCCTGTCGAGCACCGACCCGCGCTTCACCGCGCTCGATCGGCATAACTTCGCCGAATGGCTCGACGCCGAAGGTTTCACCGCCCCGGCCCTGCGCGTATACTTGCGCTATTGCTGCCGCGACGACTACGGAGCCGAGCCGGAGCATGTCTCGGCCTGGGCGGGCATCCACTACTTCGCCGCACGGCGCGGCTGGGCCGCGAACGGCGACGGTGACCGCGAACTCACCTGGCCCGAAGGCAACGACCGGCTGGCGAGCCTGATGGCAGCGCGTATCCGGGCAAACCTGCGCCCGGCCTGCAGCGTGTTCCGCGTTGCCGCCACCACCGAGGGCGGCGCCGAACTGGACGTCTTCGACCACGCCGCAGGCCGCAGTCGGCGCCTGCGCGCGAAAGTCGCGATCCTCGCCATGCCGCATTTCGTCGCCGCGCGCGTGGCACCGACACTGTGCGCGAGCGGCGGTTTCTCCTACGCGCCTTGGGTCGTCGCCAACGTCACCCTTTCGCGGCCACCGGCGGGCAAGGGCGTATCCCTCGCATGGGACAATGTCTCGACCGCCAGCGACGCGCTCGGCTACGTGGTCGCCACGCATCAGACCGCCAGCGCCGCTGCGGGACCGACGGTGCTGACATGGTACATGCCCTTATCGCGCGAAACGCCCGAGGAGGCCCGCAAGATCATGATGACCCGCTCGCTGGAACGCTGGCAGGACATCGTGCGCGACGACCTGCTGGCCATGAACCCCGACCTCGACGGCGCGATCGAGAGCATCGACGTGTGGCGCTGGGGCCATGCCATGATCCGGCCCACACCGGGCTTCCTGTCCGACCCGGAGCGCCTTGCCGCCCGCGCCGCGCGGCCGCCGGTGCTGTTCGCGCATTCCGACCTCAGCGGCCTGTCGCTGTTCGAAGAAGCCCATCACCACGGCGTGACCGCCGCCGAAACGGCGCTGGCCCACCTTGGCCATGCCTTCCAGAGCATCGCCTGACCATGACTCACCGCGCCGGAACGAGCGTCCATCTCATCGCCGACCTAGTCGCAGCCGACGGCCTGGACGACGTCGAGCGGGTGGAACATGCCCTACGCGAAGCCGCTGCGGCAGCGCGGCTGACCGTCCTCGACGTGCGGCTGCATCACTTCGGCGCGGGCATGGGCGTCACCGGAGTGGCGCTGCTCGCCGAATCGCACATCTCGATCCACACCTGGCCCGAGGATGGCCTCGCCGCCGTCGACCTGTTCGTCTGCGGAGAGGAAGCCGATCCCGAGGCGGCCTTGCGTGTCATCTGCGCCCGTTTTCAGGCGAGCGTGCGCGAACGGCGGCTCATTCCCCGCCTGCGCCCGGCCGTCGCCGTCAATGGAGTTTCAGGCGAGGTCTCACCACGCGATTGACGTGGCCTACCGCGATCAGTGCGGTGCCTTTCAGCCAGCCATGGATCGCGATCAGATGCATGCGGTACAGCGACAGGTAGATCATGCGGGCAAGCCGCCCCTCCACCGCCATGCGCCCGCCGACGAGGTTGCCCATCAGCGTACCCACTGTCGAGAACCGGCTGAGCGACACCAGCGAACCACGGTCCCTGTAATCGAAATCCCTGAGCGGCTTGCCGTCCATCAGCCGCCTGAGGTTGTCGAACGCGGTCGCCGCCATCTGGTGCGCGGCCTGCGCGCGCGGCGGAATGGGGCGGTCGCGGCCGGGCAGCATGCAGAACGCGCAGTCCCCCAGCGCGAAAATTTTCGGATCGGTCACGCTCTGCAGGGTTGGGGAGACCACCACCTGCCCGGAGCGTGACAGTTCGAGGCCGTCGAGCCCGCCGGTGATCGGCTTGGCCTTGACGCCTGCGGCCCATACTTGGAGGTCGGCCTCGATCAGTTCGCCGTCGCCCGTGATCATGCCTGCGCTGGTGCTTTCGACGATGGGCGTCGCCGTGCGGACGCGCACGCCCAGGTTCTGCAGCTCGTCCCGTGCCGACTCGGCGAGTCGTTCAGGCAGCGCGGGCAGGATTCGCGGTCCCGCCTCGACCAGCGTGACCTTGAGGCGGCCACGGTCGAACACCTCCAGCCCGTAGTAGCCCAGCGCGTCGGCGGCATTGAAAAGTTCGGCGGCGAGTTCGACACCGGTGGCGCCGCCGCCTACGATCGAGACGCGCACCCGCGCGTCGCTCGCCTCGTCAACCAGCATCGCCCGCGAGACGCGCAGGCACTGGTCCAGCAGCCGGTCGCGGAAGCGGTCGGCATCGGCGCGGCGGTCCAGGAACATGCAGTTCTCCCGAACCCCCGGCGTGCCGAAATCGTTCGTCACCGAACCATAGGCGAGCACCAGGTAATCGTAGCGAAGTTGCTGAGCGCCAACGACTTCGTTGCCGCGATCGTCGAGGATCGGGGCCAGGTCGATGCGCTGCGCGGCTCGGTCGATCCCCGCCAGCGTGCCCTTGAAATAGCGGTAGCCCCACTTGTGGCAGTGGCCGCGATAGCCGACCTCGTCGAGGTTCGCATCGAGCGACCCGGCCGCCACTTCATGCAGCAGCGGCTTCCAGATATGCGTCCGGTTCTCGTCTACGAGGATGATGTCGTGGTGGGCGCGGCCATAGCGGGCACCCAGCCGGGTGGCGAGTTCGAGCCCGGCGGCGCCGCCGCCGACGATGACGATCTGGGTCTTCTGAGATTGCACGTGCGGTCCTTCATTCGGGGCATCTTGCCGCGCGAAATGTTATGTACTAACTGGTACACACGTTGAGCGGTTGTGTCACCGCCCGATTTTCCTGTCGCTCCAGGGTAACCTCAAGCCGATCGCGATTGCATTGGGCAAAGGGTCCCAGAGATGAAAAATTCGAGGAGAAGCCGCATGTCCGGCTCGATTGAAGGGGGCAACCTGCTTAGCCGCATATGGCTGGCGGTGCTCGGTATAGTGATCCTGGCCGCGGGCCTTTTCTTCGTCGTCGGCGGCGCGCGACTCGTGAGCCTGGGGGGTAGCTTCTACTTCCTGCTCGCAGGGCTGGCGCTCGTGGTGTCCGGCTTCCTCATCGCCCGCCGTCGCCCGACCGGCGCCGTGCTGTTCGGCGCGGTCTTCCTTGCCACGATCCTGTGGTCGCTGTGGGAAGTGGGCTTCGCGTTCTGGCCGCTGATCTCGCGCCTGCTGGCGCTGGGCGTCGGCATGACGGTGGTGGCGCTTTCCCTGCCGCTGATGCGCAAAGCGCAGGGCATGGTCCCCGCATGGCGCCCGGCACTGGGCACCGCCGCCATCGTCGGCATCGCCTCTGCAGCCGGTTTCGCCGCGATGTTTTCGCCGCACCCGACCGTGCCCTTCGCGGGCGTCGAAGCGGCGCTCACCCCGGTCGATGCCGCCGGCGAGCAGAAGAACTGGGCAGCTTACGGCAACACCGCCGGCGGCAGCCGCTTCGTCGCGCTGGACCAGATCACCCGCGACAACGTGAAGAACCTGCAGGTCGCCTGGACCTACCGCACCGGCGACGTCGCCGAGAGCGATGGCAATGGCGCCGAGGACCAGGACACCCCGCTGCAGGTGGGTGACACCGTCTACATCTGCACACCCCACAACAACGTCATCGCGCTCGATGCCGACACCGGCAAGCAGAAGTGGAAGGCCGAAGTCAACGCTTATGCCTCCGTCTGGATGCGCTGCCGCGGCCTCGCCTACTTCGATGCGAAGGCTCCGCTGCAGCAGCCCAGCCTGCCGGGCTCCACCCCGGTGACTGCGGCGACGCTGCCCGAGGGCGCGCCGTGCGAACGCCGCATCCTGATGAACACCATCGACGGCAAGCTGATGGCCTTCGACGCCGATACCGGCAAAGTCTGCACCGGCTTCGGCACCGATGGCCGCGTCGATCTGCTCGCGGGCCTCGGCAATGCGCCCGATCCGCAGTACCAGCTCACCGCCGCGCCGACGCTGGCGGGCACCACCATCGTCATCGGCGGCCGCGTGGCCGACAACGTCCAGATCGACATGCCCGGCGGGGTGATCCGCAGCTTCGACGTCATCACCGGCAAGCTGCGCTGGGCCTTCGACCCGGGCAACCCCGCCATCACCGGCATGCCCGCCAAGGGCCAGACCTACACGCGCTCGACCCCGAACGTGTGGTCGGCGATGTCGTATGATGCGGCATCCAACACCGTGTTCATGCCGGTAGGCAGCTCGTCGGTCGACCTGTTCGGCGTGCCGCGCACCCCGCTCGACCACAAGTACGGCGCCTCGGTGCTCGCCCTCGACGCGACCACCGGCAAGGAGAAGTGGCACTACCAGACGGTCCACAACGACTTGTGGGACTTCGACCTGCCGATGCAGCCCAGCCTGATCGACTTCCCGGTCAAGGGTCGCGGCAAGGTTCCCGCCGTCGTCATCGGCACCAAGGCGGGCCAACTCTACGTGCTCGACCGGCAGACAGGCAAGCCGCTCACCAAGGTCGTCGAGACCCCGGTGAAGGCCGCCAACATCCCCGGCGAGCCCTATTCGCCGACCCAGCCCAGGTCGGTCGAGATGCCGCAGATCGGCGCGCAGACGCTGACCGAGGCGGACATGTGGGGCGCCACTCCGTTCGACCAGCTGATGTGCCGCATCGCCTTCAAGGGCATGCGCTACGAAGGGCTCTACACCGCGCCGGGCACCGACAAGTCGCTGGCCTTCCCCGGCTCGCTGGGCGGCATGAACTGGGGCAGCCTGTCGATCGACCCCACCACCAATACCGTCTTCGCCAACGACATGCGCCTCGGCCTGTGGGTACAGATGTTCCCGCAGACCAAGGCCCAGCAGGGCAAGGCCGGCGCCGCGGGCGAGGCCGTCAACACCGGCATGGGCTCGGTTCCGCTCAAGGGCACGCCCTACTCGGTGACCAAGGACCGCTTCCTCTCGGCACTGGGCATTCCGTGCCAGGCTCCGCCGTTCGGCACCCTGACCGCCATCGACATGAACACCCGCAAGGTGAAGTGGCAGGTCCCGGTCGGCACCGTGGAAGACACCGGCCCGATGGGCATCCGCATGGGCCTGCCGATCCCGATCGGCATGCCGACGCTGGGCGGCACGCTCGCCACGCAGGGCGGCCTCGTCTTCATCGCCGGCACCCAGGACTTCTACCTGCGCGCCTTCGATTCGGGCAGCGGCAAGGAGCTGTGGAAGGGTCGCCTGCCCGTCGGCAGCCAAGGCGGACCGATGAGCTACAAGTCGCCGAAGACCGGCAAGCAGTACATCGTCATCACCGCCGGTGGTGCCCGACAATCCAAGCAGCGCGGCGACTACGTGGTCGCTTACAAGCTGCCCTGACCTGATGGGGGGCGGGCCGGTGGCCTGCCCCCCAATTCCAACGACCAGACAAAGCTGCCCCGCGCCGGAACTCGCCGCGCGCGGGAGCAGCAGCAGGAGGGGGCCATGGGCCGTCGCATCCATTCTCTCGCAGCGCTCGCCGCAGGCTGCGCATTCACTTTCCCGATGACCGCTCTGGCAGAAGACGCCGAGGCGGGCACCGCAACCAACGTCGTCGTGACCGGCGCCACCGCAACTGCAGGCACCGCGCAGGACCATCGGCCGACTTCCACGCAGGGCGCCTCCACCGCCAGACCTCTGCACGCGCCGCATCCGCGCGAGACGCTGACCGGCGACTGGGGCGGCGTGCGCACCGACCTGAAGGACGCGGGCGTCACCGTGCGCGCCGACTACGTCTCGGAAACCTTCTCCAACGTCGACGGCGGCCAGCGCCGGGGCACCGCCTATGTCCAGCAGATCCGCGCGGGCGTCGATCTCGACATGGACAAGATCGCCGGGATCGACGGCGGCGCCATTCACCTGACCATCAACGACCGGCGCGGCATCGGCATCTCGTCGGACTTCGTGGGCAACCGCCTGCCGATCCAGGAAGCAGCGGGCGGCTACTATGCACGCCTGAGCGAACTGACCTGGGAACAGAATTTCGATGGCGGCCGCCTGAACCTGCGCGCGGGCTTCTTTGCGATGGGCAATGACCTCGGCGGCCTGTCGATCGGCTGCAACCTCGTCAACGCGGCATTCTGCGCGCACCCGCTGTCCGAAAGCGGCAGCACCGGCTGGTATAACTATCCCAACGCCCGCTGGGGGCTGGCGGTGCGCTACAAGCTGCGCCCCGACCTGATCGTGCGCACCGGCGTCTACCAGACCAACCCCGACCTCGGGCTGGAGAAGAACGCCTTCAAACCGTTCGCAGGCAAGACTACCGGTGTCGTCCTGCCGCTGGAACTGGAGTACGATCCCGGCGCCACGCCCGGTAGTCACGTGATGCCCGGCCACTACAAGGTGGGCTTCTACTACGACACCGCCAATGCCGACCGGCAGGGCACCCCGGGCCGCGTGACCGGTCGCTTCGGCGGCTATGTGCTGGGCGACCAGATGATCCTGCGCGACAAGGGCGGCAACGGCAAGCGCGGCCTCTCGATCTTCGGCCACTTCACCGCCAACCCGGAGCAGTCGGCGCAGATCACCCGCTGGTACGCGGCCGGTTTCCTCAAGCTGGGCACCTTCAAAGGCCGCGACGCCGACACCCTCGCGCTGGGCGTGATCCACGCGCAGGTCAACGAGCGCCTGCGCGCGCTTCACGCCGAATTCCTCGGCCTCGCGGACGGCTACACCGCCCTGCCCGAAGGCGAGACGGCGATCGAGATGAGCTACGGCCTGCAGTTGACGCCTTGGCTCAATATCCGTCCCGACGTGCAGTACATCGTCGATCCGGGCGCCTTCTCCTACCGAACCACGCACGATGCGCTGGCACTCGGCGTGCAGGTCAAGATGCAGATCTGATTGTTAAAAAGGGGCTGAGGGCATTGCGCCCCCGGCCCTCGAAAGGCCATAGGGCGCGCCATGCAGGATGACGGCTTCACCGAACGCAACCGGCGAGAGATCATCGCGATCGCCACAGCCCATTTCGCGGACAAGGGCTTCGCAGGCGCCCGCGTGGACGAGATCGCCGCCGCGACCGCCACGTCGAAGCGGATGATCTACTATCACTTCGGCAGCAAGGAAGCGCTCTATCGCGCGGTCCTCACTGAAGCCTATCGCGGCATACGCTCGGCCGAACTCGCCGCCGGGCTGGACGACATGCCCGCGATCGATGCCCTGGCGCGGCTGACGGAACTGACGTTCGACTACCACTACGAGCACCCGGAACTCGTGCGACTGGTGATGGACGAGAACATGCGACACGCCCCGCATGTCGGCGAAGTGGTCGAGACGTACAACGAAACGGTACTGCCCGGCACCCGCGCCCTTATCGAACGCGGCGTCGCCGAGGGCACGTTCCGCCCGGGGCTGGACCCGGTCGACCTGCATATGACGATCAGCGCGCTGTCGTTCTACTTCGTGTCCAACCGCTATACGTTTGCGACCATCTTCAAGGTCGATACCACCAGCCCGGCGGCTGCGGCGAAGCGTCGCGAGCAGGTGGTCGCCAACGTCATCGCCTACTGCCGGGCCAGCTAACGCCTGCCTCGCCGGAAGAACGGGCGGAAGACAAAGCCTCCGCCCGTCGATCATACCGCGATCACGCGCTCGCCATCTGCCCGGCTTCCTCGAGCAGGGCAGCGACTTCCTCCGGGTCGCCGAGGACGACGCCGATGCGCTGGTGGAGGCCGGTCGGCTTGGCATCCATGATGCGCGCCTCGCCGTCGATGGCGGTGCCGCCGGCCTGCTCGATGAGGAAGCTCATCGGATTGGCTTCGTAAAGCAGGCGCAGGCGCGCCTTGCCGGGCTTGCGGTGGTCGGAAGGGTAGAGGAACACGCCGCCGCGCTTGAGAATGCGGTGGATGTCCGCCACCATCGAGCCCGTCCAGCGCATGTTGTACTCACCCGCCAGCGGGCCTTCCTCGCAGCCGACGCGGGCATCGACGTAGCGCCGGATGGCCGGTGACCACTGCGCGCGGCGGGCCATGTTGATGGCGACTTCCTTGTTGCCGGATGCGATCTTCAGCGGGCCGTCGGTCATGCGCCAGGCGCCCATTTCACGGTCGAGCGTGAATTCGTAGACACCCGCCCCCAGCGTCAGCACCAACAGCGTCTGCGGGCCGTAGATCGCGTAGCCCGAGGCCACCTGCTCGCTGCCCGGCTGGAGGAAGTCCTCCTCCGTCACCTCGCGCCCGGCCGAATTCTCCGGCGCGCGCAGGACCGAGAAGATGGTGCCGACCGACAGATCGACATCGACGTTGCTCGACCCATCGATCGGATCGAACAGCAGCAGGTATTCGCCCTTGGGATAGCGGTTCGGGATGCGGTGGATGGTCTCCATCTCCTCCGACGCCATGGCCGCGAGGTGGCCGCCCCATTCGTTCGCGTCGAGCAGTATCTCGTTGGCGATGACGTCGAGCTTCTTCTGCACTTCGCCCTGCACGTTCTCCGAGCCGAGCGTGCCCAGCACGTCGCCGAGGGCGCCCTTGGAGATCGCGAAAGTCACCGACTTGCAGGCCCGGGCGACCGTCTCGATGAGGAGGCGCAGTTCGGAAGGGCAGGCGCTGTCCTCGCGCCGCTGCTGTTCGATGAGGAAGCGGGTCAGTGTGATCGGTTGCATCTTGGCCTTTCGCATGGCGCTGCGCCGGGACGGCGTATCTGAAGGTGCATGAAGAGCGGCAGGGATGCGCCGTCACGCCTCCCCCGTTTCTCCGCGACGCGGCGACCATGCGCGAAACTTGCGCAAAACGCTACTTCAACCGCACCGGGTCACGATCCGACGGAGGCAATTCGCCGCAGCGACAACTTGTCCTGTCCGGTTTTCCGGTGTTCGCGGATGCGCAAAAGAAAAGCGCGGCGGATCACCGCCGCGCGAAGATGTCTTCATCGCAGGCCCGTTCCGGCGCGCCCCCGCGAATCGGAGCGCATCACCGGCCGGGCAACTTCGCTCAGCGGGCGCTGGCGAGTTGCACGCGCGAGGGGGTGGAGGCCGTTGCCATGCGCGCTTCGATGCGGGTGCGGATGTCCGCCTTCACCGCCGCGCGGCAGTCCTGAGCCTTGCGCTCGGCCATGAGATGGACGCGGGCCATACCCTCGCCGCAGACCGAGCGGGCAGCCTGGTCCATGCGGATCGCGAGGCGCTGCTGGCCATCGGTGGTGGCAAGGTCGAGACCCTTGAGGTCAAGCATGACCTGATCGCGGGCAAAGGGGTTTTCGTCGGTCGCTGCCGAAGCCGAACCGGCAACGGTAAGGGCACAGGCGGCGAGCGCCATCAGGCCAATCTTCATCATCATCTCCTGCACACATGTCGAGGACCACTCGGACGGCGGCCGCATACGTCATAGCGCTCTGCAGGGGAACTGACAATCTACCGATATCGGCCGGATTCAGCGGCCGCGTACCACCAGTGCGAGTTCGGTGACGTGGCCGAGCAGACCGATCGGCAACTCGGCCTGCTGCGTGCCGGGCGCGTCGGCATCGCTCACGCTGACGGCGATGGTCCGCGCGATAGGGGCGGACCAGACTCGCACCGTCTGCAAGGGCAACACTACCTTCCACGCCTTGCCACCCTCGACAGTCACAGGACGGCCGTTGATGTGCACCGGGGAAGAAGGATCGGAGCGGTGGCCGGAAACTTGCAGGCAGCTACTTTCACCGCACGGCACCAGCTTCGTGGCCGGGCCGGAGGCTGCCATGGCGTTGGAGGTGCCGATCGTAAAAGACGCCGCTGCCGCCATCATGATGGCCATGCGGCGACGGTTTTCTGCGGAGAACACCTCCCGCCGCATCACGAATGCCCCTTGGGACGCGATGCGGGGACGGAGCCTACTGCCTGCGCGCGTGCCGCGATGCCGTCCCGCAGCAACCTGAGAACCGCCGCGCCCATACTGGAAGGGCGGATTTCCTTGGCTCGGAACTGGAACTTCGTGGCTTTACGCATGCTCGGCAGTCACCTTTTCCCCAGGGAAACAAAGGTGACGCGCCGCCGATCGTCACGGCAGACACAAATTTGCAATGAAGGGCATAGATTTCATCTATGCGCGAGGAATCGCCCGAATGCGGCGGAAAACCTCGTCGATGAACAGTTGCGTGGCGGTATCCCGCTCCGGCTCCGCGCGGGCGAGGAGGAAGATTTCGTACGACGGCTCGAAGTCCGCGTGCAGCAGAGGCCAGAGCAGCCCCCGCTCGATCTCCGCGCGCACCGCCGGGACAGGCAGGAAGCCGATGCCCACGCCGCAGACGATCAGCCGCCGGGCCTCGTTGATGTCCTGCGCCAGGCCCGTCACGCGCGCACCCAGCCCGTAGCGGCGGCGCAAGTGGGTGACGATCTCGATCTCGTCCTCGCCGCCGAGGACGAACGCCTCGTCCTTCAACTCGCGCGGCTGGCTGATGCGATAGCCGAACATCGGGTGGCTGCGGCCGCAGTAAAGCTGCTGGCGCTCGACGAACAGAGGTTCGTAGACCAGCCCGCCGCGCACGCTGTTATCATAGCCGATGCCGACCTCCACCTCGCCGCGTTCCAGCGCATCGAGCACCTGCCGCCAGGAGGAAACGCGGATTTCGATGCGAATGCCGGGATGGCGGCGGTGGAAGCTGGCGATGGCCTCGTCGAACTCGGCCGAGACGATGGCCGAAACGATCTGGATGCGCACGATCCCCTCGACCCGGCGGATGGCCTGCGCGATCTGGTGCGGCACGAGGCGGGCGGATTCCAGCATGTCCTCGCACAGCGCCATCATCGCCTTGCCCGCCGCCGTCATCTCGACGCCGTTCGCCGAGCGGACCAGCAAGGTGGTGCCGACGTGGTCCTCGAGCCGCTTGAGCGCGGCCGATATGCTCGGCTGCTGCTTGTTGAGTTCCCTTGCCGCCGCGCCGATCCCCCCGGCGCGCACGATGTCGACGAATGTGCGCATGAGGTTCCAGTCCACCCGGCTGGCGAATTTACGGTCGGTCAGCGGGGTGTCGTCGCTCATGGCAACAGGGGTAGCCGGTCCGAAAGCCGGGTCATAGATGCAATTTATGAAGCGCCCCTGATTGGATGGCACCCAGACGGTACTTAACGGCACCTAAGGGCCCTCTACGCCTGATCACTCTCAATTGTATCGCTGTCATCGACCCATCTTATGACCGTCCAACCGGCGAGGTCTGGAGATGGATTCCCGCCTTCGCGGAAATGACGGCGAGTGTTCAGATCAAGCAAGATCGCGGGCTACCTGGCCCCCTTGCACTACTTCGCGCGCAGTACCGCGTTCGACCACCATGTCAGCGTGTGCTCGTCATGCGCCGAAGTCCAGACGCCCTTGGGGGTCCAGCGCAGCGCCCCGCTGCCCGCCGCCTTGCCCTTGCGCGCGGCGACCGTCATCGCCTTCGGGTCGATCACCGCGAAGACCTGGTCGTCGGTGGTGCGCAGCCAGACTTTGCCCGCGCCGGTATCGACGTCACCCCACTTGAGATTGTCACCGACCTTGATTCGGCCGGCCAGCGTGTTGGTCGCGGGGTCGATCCGCGCGAGGGTGCCGTCGCCCTGCTCCTGCACCCAGACGCCGCCCTCGCCCGCCGCGAGGAAGCCGGGCTCCTTGCCGAGCGGGATCTTCGCGGTGACGGTGTTGGTGGCGGTGTCGATGCGCTGGAGCGACTGTTTGGTGGCGCTCACCGCCCAGACCGCGCCGAAGCCGTAAGTCAGATACCACGTGCCCGGATCGACCGGGACCGAGGCGATCACCGCGTTGGTCGCCGGATCGATGCGGGCGACGAGGCCCCCACGGTCGTCGGCGCCGTTATCGCTGGCGACCCAGACCGAGCCGTCGCCCGCGACCACGTTGAGTTCGCCGCTGGAGGCGATGCCGGTGGGGATGGTGGCGACGATCTTCGCGGTCTTCACGTCGATGCGCTTGACCGCCTTTTCCTCGCAATCGGCGACCCACAGCGAGCCCGCCGTGATCGCCATCGCGCCGCAGGGGTGTGCCGTCGCGACTTCGGCGAGCTTGCCTTTTCGCGACCACTGCTCGACGCGGCCCTTGTTGGTCGCCCAGACGGTCTTGCCGTCCACCGCGAGGAAATCCGCGAAGCCCGGGACCTGAATGACCTCGGGTTCTTTTGCGTGCGCAAAGGCGGGAAATGCCGCCGTGGCAGCCAGAAGCATCAGACCGAACTTGCGCATGGATTTTGCCCCTTTGGTTGCTTGGAGCCCTCTCCCCTTCAGGGGAGAGGGTTGGGAGAGGGGAATGCTCCCGCGCTGGCCCCTCTCAACTGCGGCTAACGGGACAAGCCCGCAAGCCTTCGTATCTCTCCCCGCAAGCGGGGAGAGAGGCTTATACCTTGCTCGCGATGAAGGCGCGCCAACCACCCAGATGCGTGATGTCCTCCGCCCCGGTCAGCGCGCGCGGTTCGGAGACGAAGCCCTTGACCGTGGTGCCGTCCGCCAGCGTCACGTTGCCGATGGCGAGCGGCGCGGGCACGTCGACGGTGAAGCTGCCGAACTCGGCGACGCCCAGTTCATAGACCTCGACCTTGATCGCGGCGCCCGCTTCATCATGCACCAGCGCGGGTTTGGGCGGCACGCTGTCGGCGATGGCATAGAGCTTGTAGGTAGGCGCGGTCTCGAAGGCGCCGACGAATTCGGCGTCGCGGCTGGTCAGTTGCCAGTGCAGCGGCATGTCCTTCAGATGGGCGCCGACGACGGCGAGCTTCACGGTCTGCATCTTTCCCTCCAGATCGAGTGGCGGCGGCGCGGGCAAGTCCGCGACCGCAAGGTAGGCGTCGGCCGCGTCCAGCAAGGCGCGGTCGGTGTCGGCCGGGCCGATCAGGGTGATCCCGAAGCCGGTGGCATTGGCGCGGATACCGGCGGGAACGGCCAGCGCGGCCATGTCCAGCAGGTTCACGAAATTGGTGTAGAGCCCCAGGTTACTGTTGAGCGCGATGGGCGCGGCCAGCATCTCGGAGACACGGTAGGTGGTGCCGGTGGTTGGGAAGGCCATCATGTCGATGTCGGCCCACAGGAGGTCGGCGTGGCGCTTGAGGTCGGCCATGCGGTAGATCCCGTTGAACAGTTCGACCGCGCTCATCGCCTTGCCGGGCTCGACCACCGCACGCACGGTGGGATCGACCGCGAGCGGGTTGGCGGCGAGGATACCCTCCATCGCGGCGGTCCGCTCGGCCACCCAAGGGCCGCCGTAGAGCAGTTGCGCGGCCTCCAGCAGCGGGGCGAGGTCGATCTCGACGAGTTCGCCCAAGGTCGCCAGCTTGGCGAGCGCCTTGTCGTAAAGGTATTCGGACTCGCCATCGCCAAAGAACACCCGCTGTTCGCGGCGCGGCACACCGATGCGCCTCACGGCGAGAGGCTGGTCCGCGAGCGGCTTGGAGTAGGGATCGGCCACATCGAAGGCGGCGACCACGCCGTCCACCAGCCGGGCATCGGCGGTGTCGTCGGTGAAGACGGTGATGCAGTCGATCGTGCGGCAGGCGGGGACGAGGCCGCGCGTGGACCAGCGGCCCTTGGTGGGCTTCATGCCGATCAGGTGGTTGAACGCGGCAGGCACGCGGCCCGATCCGGCGGTGTCGGTGCCGAGTGAGAAGGCCACCAGCCCCGCCGCCACCGCGACCGAGGAGCCGGAACTGGACCCACCGCTGACGTAGTTCAGGTTCGAGGCATTACGCGGAATCCCGTAAGGGCTGCGCGATCCGTTGAGGCCGGTGGCGAACTGGTCGAGGTTGGTCTTGCCCACGCAGATCGCACCCGCCGCCAGCAGGCGTTCGATGACGCCCGCGTCGTCCTCGGGCTCGTAGGCAAAGGCGGGACAGGCCGCCGTCGTCTCGAACCCGGCGACGTCGATGTTGTCCTTCACCGCGAAGGGCACGCCTGCCAGCGGCAGGTCCTCGCCCGCCGCGACGCGGGCGTCCACGGCGGCGGCGGCGTCCAAGAGTTCGCTGCGGGTGGCGCGGCTGATCCATATCTGCGGCTGGACGGCATTGTAGGCCTCGACGCGGGCGAAAGTGTCCTCGGCCACGGCGACGGCGGTGGTCTCACCAGCCCTGACGGCGGCAGCGATTTTCGTAGCGCTCAAACGGGTCATGCGTGTTTCCTCAGGGCGAGCATCGGGGCGCCGGGCTGCAGCGACTGGCC
Source organism: Novosphingobium sp. HR1a (assembly GCF_015594425.1). NCBI lineage: Bacteria > Pseudomonadati > Pseudomonadota > Alphaproteobacteria > Sphingomonadales > Sphingomonadaceae > Novosphingobium > Novosphingobium sp. HR1a. The sequence continues at coordinate 4,233 of NZ_JABXWS010000091.1, read as the reverse complement.
TTCGCGCATGTAGAGCGCCGAAACCGTGCCGCTGCCCGGGCTTTCCACCGCGCATTCCATCTTCATCGCTTCAAGGACCGCAATCTTGTCTCCCGCCGCGACGGTATCGCCCGGCTGCACCAGCAGGCGGGTGACGCTGCCGCCATAAGGTGCCTCGACCAAGTCGGAGCCCTCGGGCAGTTCGATCGCCTCCTCGGCGGGCAGGTCCGCATCGGCGAGATCGGCGGCGTGGTCGAATTCGCCGAGGCGCTCCCACTCGGCGCGTTCCTCGTCGAAGGCGGCCTTGCGGCGCTGTTCGAACTCGGCGATCCCGGCGGCGTTCTCGGCCAGGTAAGCGCGGTAGTCGGCGAGGCGGAATTCGCTCGGCTCGATCCTGAGCGCGCGGCGACCGGCGGGGAATTCGCGGCGCCAGTCGGCCAGTTCCTCCGCGCTGACGGGATAGAAGCGGATCTGGTCGAAGAAGCGCAGCAGCCAGGGCTTGCCTTCGGTGAAGGCGTCCGTCTGGCGGTAGGTGTTCCACACCTGCACGGTGCGCCCGAACAGCTGATAGCCGCCCGGCCCCTCCATGCCGTAGATGCACATATAGGCGCCGCCGATGCCCACGACGTTGGGCGGCGTCCAGGTGCGCGCGGGGTTGTACTTGGTGGTGACGAGGCGGTGGCGCGGGTCCACCGGCGTCGCGACCGGCGCGCCGAGATAGACGTCGCCAAGCCCCATGACGAGGTAGTTCGCCTCGAAGATCAGGTTCTCGACCGCGGCCTGATCGGGCAGACCGTTGATGCGGCGGATGAACTCGATATTGTCCGGGCACCACGGCGCATCATCGCGCACGGTCGCCATGTACTTCTCGATCGTCTCGACGATCGCGGGGTCGCGCCAGCTGAGCGGCAGGTGGACCACGCGCGAGGGGATCGTGAAGTCCTCGAGGTCGCCAAGCCGCTCCTCGGCGGCGATCAGCATGGCGAGCGCCGCCTTCTGATCCATCGCCACACCGTCGAAATGCAGCTGGAGCGAGCGGATGCCGGGCACGATGTCGATGATGCCGGGCGCGGCGAGGCGTTCCAGCTCGGTCATCAGCGCATGGACGCGGATGCGCAGTTCGATGTCGAGCACGATCGGGCCGTATTCGACAAGGATGTTGCGGTCGCCCTGCTGACGGTAGACCGTGCGCGGACGGCCGGGGCCTTCCGGGATTTCCGCAAGGATCGGCGTCATCGTTTCCACGCTGCGCGCCGAGGTGGCCTCCCGCACCGCGCCGGTCACCACGAAAGCGCGCTGGGCGGCATCGGCGGCGGCTGCATCCTCGATGGTGACGGGGGCGAAACGCAGTTTGTCGCCGGGGGCGAGCTGGCCGATCTTCCAGCGGTCCGCCGCGATCACCACGAAGGGGCACACGAACCCGCCGAGCGACGGCCCGTCGAGGCCGAGGATGATCGGCATGTCGCCAGTGAAGTCCACCGCACCGATGGCATAGGGGTTGTCGTGGATGTTGGAGGGGTGAAGCCCTGCCTCGCCGCCGTCAGTGCGTGCCCAGCGCGGCTTGGGGCCGATCAGGCGCACGCCGGTGCGGTTGGAGTTGTAGTGGATCTTCCACTCGGCGTTGAGGACCATGTCCACGTCCTCGGGCGTGAAGAAGTCCGGCGCGCCGTGCGGGCCGTAAAGGACGCGCAAGGTCCATTCGTTGCCGATTGCGGGCAGCGTGACGGCGGGCAGCGCGGCGTCGGTGGGCTCCGAACCGAGGTGGATCGTGTCGCCCGCCAGCAGACGGCGCGCGGCGTGGCCGCCGAACTGGCCCAGCTCGAAGGTGGCGCGGCTGTCGAGGTACGGCGCGATGTCGAGCCCGCCCGCGAACAGGATATAGCCCCGGAAACCGCCCGAGGACGCGCGGCCCATCGCCAGCGTCTGGCCTGCGGCAATGTCGATGGGAACGCCGCGTTCCACCGCCACACCGTCCAGCGTGGCGCCGAAGTCCGCACCCATCAGGCACACGCGGGCATCGGAAACGAAGGCCAGCGTCGGGCCGGTGACGGTGGCCTCAAGCCCCGCCGTGCCCTCGGGATTGCCGAGCAGGCGGTTGCCGAGGCGGAACGACTGGTCGTCCATCGGACCCGAAGGCGGCACGCCCACCGCCCACAAGTGCTGGCGGCCGGGCCAGTCCTGCACCGTGGTCGCGGTGCCGCCGCTGACGACGCGGAAGGCGCGCGGGGTGAACACCACGCCGTCGAGCACCTTGGTCGAGACCTCGCCGCTGGTGAAAGCCGGGGTGCGCACCACGTCGCGCAGCCAGCGCACGTTCGTCTCGATGCCGTCCACGCGGGTGGCGTCGATCGCGCGCCGGGCGGCTTCCACCGCTTCCTCGCGGGTGGGCGCGTGGACGATGAGCTTGGCCAGCATCGGGTCGTACCACGCGCTGACGGTGCTGCCCGCCGAGCACCAGGTTTCGACGCGGATGTCGTCAGGGAATTCCAGCGCGGTCAGCGTGCCCGAAGTCGGGCGATAATCGAGCGACGGGTCCTCGGCGTAGAGACGCATCTGCACCGAATGGCCCGTCATCGTCGGCGCGGGCGCATCGAGGAAGGCGAAATCGCCCGCCGCGCCGCGTACCATCCATTCGACGAGGTCGATGCCCATCACCATCTCGGTGACGCCGTGCTCGACCTGCAGGCGGGTGTTCATCTCGAGAAAGAAGAACTCGGCGCGGTCGGCGTCGTAGAGGAACTCCACGGTGCCTGCCGACCGATACTTCGCGGCCTCGCCCAGACGCACGGCGGCGGCGTAGAGCGCGGTGCGCACGCTCTCGGGCAGCAGCGGCGCGGGCGCTTCCTCGACGACCTTCTGGTTGCGGCGCTGGAGCGAGCAGTCGCGCTCTCCCAGAGCCATGACGCGGCCCTCGCCGTCGCCGAACAGCTGCACCTCGATGTGGCGCGCGCGGCCGATGTAGCGTTCGAGGAAGACCCCGGCGTCGCCGAAGTTGCTCTGCCCCTGCCGCTTCACGGTGGCGAAACCGTCGCGCAGCTGCGCCTCGTCGGTGCAGACGCGCATGCCGATGCCGCCGCCGCCTGCGGTGGCCTTGAGCATGACCGGGTAGCCGATCGACGCGGCGGCGCTGACCGCCGCTTCCTCGTCGGTGAGCAGGTCGGTGCCCGGCGCCAGCGGCACGTCGTGCGCGGCGGCCAGCGCGCGGGCGCTGTGCTTGAGGCCGAAGGTGCGGATGTTGTCGGTGGTCGGGCCGACGAAGACGATGCCCTCCGCCGCGCAGGCCTCGGCGAACTCGACGTTTTCGGCCAGGAAGCCGTAGCCGGGGTGGATTGCCCCTGCCCCGGTCTTCTTCGCCGCGGCGATGATGGCGGGAATGTTGAGGTAGCTTTCCGAAGCCTTCGCCCCGCCGATGAACACGGCCTCGTCGGCTTCGGATACGTGGTTGGAGTTCTCGTCCGCCTCGGAATAGACCGCGACGGACTTCAGGCCCATGCCGCGCAGCGTGCGGATGATGCGGGTGGCGATCGCGCCCCGGTTCGCGATCAGGACGGTGTCGAAGCTCATGCGGTGACGATCATCCGGACTGGAGTGGGGTTGAAGCCGTTGCAGGGGTTGTTGACCTGCGGGCAGTTGGAGACGACGACGATCACGTCCATCTCCGCCCGCAGGTCCACGGTCAGGCCCGGCGCGGATATTCCGTCGACGATGCCCAGCGACCCGTCGGGTTCGACAGGAACGTTCATGAAGAAGTTGATGTTGGAGACGATGTCCCGCTTGCCGCGCCCTTCGAGGAGGTTGGCCTCCAGGAAGTTCTCGACGCAGGCGTGTTCAGACTTTGTGTGATGACCGTAGCGCAAGGTATTGGATTCGCACGAGCACGCGCCGCCGATGGTGTCGTGGTAGTCGACCGAGGTGGCGGCGATGGTCATCAGCGCATTGCCCTCATTCGAAAGCAGCTTCGTGCCTTCGCGCAGGAACAGGTTGCCCTGCGCCGCGACGGTGTCCTGCGCGGAGTAGCGCTCGGCATCATCGGCGGCGGAATAGAGCAGGAAGTCGACGGCCTGATTGCCTTCAAGATCGACGATACGCAGTGTCTGCCCGGCCTTGACGTGATGCAGCCAGGGCGCTCGGGCGGGGACGACGACGTCGTGGAGAACGGTGCCGGTGAGGCCGGACATGTGAGGATCGGTGCTCATGATCGCGTGTCCCTTGTTCAGCGGCGGAAGTAGTCTTCGACGTTCTCGAAGGCGCGCA